>DAHVVW010000084.1 GCA_027357125.1 Clostridiales bacterium | reverse complement strand
AACCTTATGGATACGGAGCAAACGGCCTGGCTTACAAAGTCTCCTACCCTGCGCCAACGCTTAGGACTGGGCAAAACTCAGGTGGCGGAAGCCGCTGCTGAGGGCCAGGAGGGCCCCCCTCAGTCCGTACGCGGCGGCTTGGAACAATTGGATGCAAGCCTGCAGAAACTTCCACCCTTTAGTTATACGGGAGAGTTTTCCACCAAATACGTGGATAAGCCGCTGGGGCTCCCCTCCGGTGAGGTCAGCCGTGAACAGTCACAGGCAGCTGCCAGGGACTTCCTGACGAAAATAGGGTATGCGGTTGACAACCTTGAATTTACAGGGGAAACTCAGGGGCCTTTTGCAGGATTCCAGTGGAAACAGGGGGATGCCTCACTCGAAGTGAGTAATAAGGGGGGAGTTGTGACAATTTACCGCTACCAGCGCGAGCTGCAGGCCCGCACACTTAGCCCTGAGGACGCCAAGAGCAAAGCTTTGGCTGCGCTCAAGACCTTGGGCTGGAACACCATGGTTCTAACTTCCAGCGAAGATTTTGGATCTTACCTGCAATTAGAGGCCATAAGCGAGCAGGACGGAGTCAGGATTTACCCTGATAAAGTCCGCCTAATGGTGGGGCTTGACAGTGGGAAGCTGGTAGGATTCGATGCTACTCCGTATTATGCTTACCACACGGACCGCGATGTCAGTAAAAACAAAGCCCTGTCCGCGGATAATGCCAAACGCAAACTGCGCTCGGATTTCCAGGTGAGCGAAAGCAGGCTCGCACTTATTCCCAAGATGGGCAACCAAGAAGTATTTTCCTGGGAATTCAGAGGAAAGTACAAGGGTGAAGAGTATTTGCTGTATATTAATGCCCTGAACGGAAATGAGGAAAAAATCCAACGCATCATCAAGACCCCGCGCGGGGAGTATCTACAATAACCCATGCATCAGGATAAAGAATGTCAACGGGCTGTGTAGCCGAAAATCTCTTTTCGGGATATAAAACGTGCTAATCTGGCAAGACTAATTGAGAGGGGAAGTCTTCCTCTCTTTATTTATTTAATTATAAAAATCACCTTGACAGCTCAGGGAGGACATATTAGTCTAAAATATAACCTATTTGTTGACGATGAATTGGTAAGTCATAATAGTTTAAGGATTATCATAAAGGGGGAGCCTCCCGATGAGCACCTATGAAAGAATAAAAGAACAAATCATGCTAAATTTGCATGAGGCTGTTGCTGAGGCCAAAGCTAAGGAAGAGCTTGTGTTTGAGAACCTGCCCCAGTTTGTGTTGGAAGAACCACGCGAGCGGCAGCATGGGGATTTGGCTACGAATTTGGCGATGCTGCTCACTAAGCAAGCCAAACGGGCACCGCGTGAAATAGCAGAGATTATCCTTAAAAATCTCAGTACGGATGGCACATGGATTGAGGGTTTTGAGATTGCCGGTCCGGGATTTATTAACTTCCGCTTGAACCCGCGCTGGCTTGCCGGGGTTATCCCCGAGGTTCTGCGTCAAGGCACGGATTATGGCAGGGTTAACCTTGGGCAGGGGCAAAAGGTACAGGTAGAATTCGTGAGTGCTAATCCAACAGGGCTTTTACATATGGGAAATGCCCGCGGTGCTGCTCTGGGGGACAGTCTGGCTTCCCTTTTGGGCATGGCAGGGTATGAAGTACAGCGGGAATTTTATATTAATGACGCCGGCAATCAGATTCAAAATTTTGCCCTTTCCCTTGAAGCCCGTTATCTGCAACTCCAGGGCCAAGATGTTCCTTTTCCGGAGGGAGGGTATCACGGAGAAGACCTGATTGATACGGTCAAAGGGGTAATTGCCAAGGTTGGAGACAAATATTTGAATGTTGAATCTGAGTTGAGACGTGAATTCCTGGTACGCTACGCCCTTGATGAAAAGCTCGGGCAAATTCGCGAAACGCTAAAGGAGTTCGGGGTAGAATATGACGTTTGGTTCAGCGAGCAATCTCTCCATGACTCGGGAGCGGTGCGCACTACGATGGAAGAATTAGAGAAGCGTGGGTATATCTATGAAAAGGAAGGAGCTTTATGGCTTAAGTCTACTGAGTTTGGAGACGAAAAAGACGAGGTAGTTGTGCGCAGTAATGGTATCCCCACTTACTTTGCGGCAGATATCGCATATCACCGCAATAAATTTGAGCGCGGTTTTAGCCCCGTAATCAATATCTGGGGAGCGGACCATCATGGCCATGTCGCCCGCATGAAAGGCGCAATGTCTGCCTTCGGATATAATCCGGACTCCTTGCACATCATTTTGATGCAGTTAGTACGCCTGATTCAAAACGGGGAAATCGTGCGCATGTCCAAACGCTCCGGCCAGTATATCACCCTGCGTGAGTTAATGGATGAAGTGGGGAAAGATGCCGCCCGGTTCTTCTTCATTATGCGTGACCCGGACTCAACGGTCGAGTTTGACCTTGACCTGGCGAAGTCCCAGTCTGCCGACAATCCTGTGTACTATGTTCAATATGCTCATGCCCGCTTATGCAGTATTTTGCGTCAGGCTGAAGAAACGGGAGTCATTACGGAGGAACCGCCGTCAGCCGGAGAACTGGAACGGTTAAACAGTCAGGAAGAGGCCGACCTTTTGAAAAAGATCGCCGATTTGCCGGGGGAAATCGCCCTGGCAGCGCGTTTGCTGGAGCCTCACCGTCTGGCCAGGTATGTGCTTGACTTGGCTTCTTCCTTTCATACCTTCTATAACAGCCAGCGGGTATTGGTAGAGGATGAGGGTTTGCGCCGGGCCCGCCTGGCTTTGGTGCGCTCCACCAAACAAGTGCTGGCTAATGTCTTAGCCGTATTGGGAGTTAACGCTCCTGAAAGGATGTAAATTCCTAGCAGGAAATTTTCACGGTTTGCTCGAATATAGTTAATCCATAATGAGGAAGGCGGTGGTAAACATTGTCTCAATCTTTCAGCCAAAAACCGAAGCCATCTGAAGTTGACATTGTGTTTGAAATTTTGCATACGCAAGGTCGGCCTCAGCACTACTATAACCTTGTGGAGGAAGTGCTTAGCCGGATGGGCCTTTCCCAGGAACCCCAGCGGATTGCCGCAGTACTAACTCAGATCAACCTCGATTCTCGGTTTGTTTATGTCGGACAGGGGGAATGGGGTCTTAAGGCCTGGGTGCCGCAGCGTAGTTCCCGGCGCTTGCCCTCCCTGGCAGTTGCTACGAAAGCGGAAGATCATCATGAAGATGCCGGGGAAAGGCCGGGTCTTGATGAGACTGGCAAGGAAACGTCAGACGAGTTAGATGATCTCGAACTGGGCCTTGAGGATGATGAAATGCTTGAACTAGACGAGGATGGAGAGCTTGATGAAGAAGTTCTCGAAGATGCTGAGGAGGGTAGGGAGGACAAATGGGGGTAGGAACCTTAACTCAAAAAACCTCACTGCTTGACATTGCCCGTAAAGCTAGCTAGAATAAACACCAGTGGGTAAAAATAGGGCTAGTGCGTATTGCGGACTAGCTTTTTTCATGTTGGGAAAGGATTGGAGTTGAACTATGGCAAAATTCATATTTGTAACCGGCGGAGTGGTTTCTTCCTTAGGCAAAGGAATTACAGCTGCTTCTTTAGGTTGTTTATTAAAAAATCGAGGCCTGAAAATAGCAATTCAAAAATTTGACCCATACATCAACATAGATCCTGGAACCATGAGCCCTTATCAGCACGGGGAGGTTTTTGTGACCGATGATGGCGCAGAGACTGACCTTGACCTGGGGCATTATGAACGCTTTATTGATGTTCCTCTTTCCAAAAACAGCAATGTCACCACCGGCAAGATTTACTGGTCGGTTATTAGCAAGGAGCGTAAAGGAGATTACTTAGGAGGGACGGTTCAAGTCATCCCACATATTACAAACGAAATTAAGGAGAGGCTTTACCGGGTGGCACGGGAAAGCCATCCGGACATCGTGATTACAGAAATTGGTGGTACTGTAGGAGATATTGAATCTCTGCCTTTCTTAGAAGCCATCCGGCAGATACGCAGTGATATTGGCCGCGACAACGTGATTTATATTCACGTTACACTCGTCCCTTACGTAGCAGCTTCCGGTGAATTGAAAACGAAACCCAGCCAGCATTCCGTTAAGGAGCTTAGGGCAATCGGGATTCAACCCAATGTCTTAGTTTGCCGTTCGGAAAAACGGGTGTCAAACGAGATGAAAGAGAAATTATCCTTGCTCTGTGACATAGACCGGGCAGCAATTATTCAGCTTGTTGATGCTTCTACCATTTATGAGGTACCCCTGCTCGTCCAGGAAGAGGGCCTTGATGACATCGTTTTACGGAAACTGGGACTTGAGGCTCCTGCGGCTGATATGACCGAATGGCGTGCCATGGTGGAGAAAATAAAATCCCCGGTGAGGGAGACGGAGATTGCACTTGTCGGCAAATATGTGGAGCTTCCGGATGCCTACTTAAGCGTTGCTGAAGCCTTACGCCACGCCGGCACCGAGCACGGGGCCAAAGTAAAGGTGCGCTGGGTTAATGCCGAGGAAATTGAGAGCACGAATGCGGAAGAATGTTTGGAGGGAGCGGACGGGATTTTAGTGCCCGGAGGCTTTGGGGATCGCGGGATTGAAGGGAAAATCTCTGCGATTCGCTACGCCCGCGAGCATAAAGTGCCGTTTCTTGGGATCTGCCTGGGCATGCAATGTGCAGTGATTGAGTTTGCCCGTCATGTTTGCGGGATGGAGCGGGCCAATAGTACAGAGTTCGATGCGGACACGCCCTATCCGGTTATAGATATTTTGCCCGAGCAGAGAGACATTGAGGACAAGGGCGGCACGATGCGCTTAGGGATTTCCCCGGCCAAACTCAAAGAAGAGAGTAAGGCTTTTGCAGCTTACCAGGACGAGGTTATTTATGAACGGCATCGCCACCGCTATGAGGTAAATAATCAGTTCCGCGCCGAGCTGGAACAAGCGGGTCTCTTCTTTTCCGGCACTTCCCCTGATGAGCGCCTGGTGGAGATAACAGAGTTCCCTGACCATCCTTGGTTTGTGGCTTCCCAATTCCATCCGGAATTCAAATCCCGGCCGAATAGGCCTCATCCGCTCTTCCGGGAATTTGTGAAAGCTACTTTGAAGTAAGTTTAGGCTTTAGCTTAAGTTTGAAAATAAATAAAAATGGTTTAGAATATAACAAATTGAAAGCAAGAGCAGGATCTTTAGGACTGCTCTTTGTCTTATTGCTTTAAAATACGAAAGGAATAATAATTATGGCAGACGTTAAAGAACGCAATATTATAGCCAGGTGGCTGAAAGACCCGGAGCGTGAGCGCTTTAATTCCTTTTTGGCCCGCCACCCCAAGGGGCATGTCCTTCAAACCTGGGAATGGGGAGAGATTAAAAGCCGGACAGGCTGGACCCCTTGGCGCCTGGTTCTTGAAGAGGAGGGACAAACCGTTGCTGAAGTTTCCGTTTTGGAACGCAGCCTGCCTTTGATTAAAATCCCCATTTTTTATGCTTCGCGCGGGCCCGTACTTGATCTTGAAGATCAAATGCTATTTGACCGCCTCCTGGCAGAAATCCGTATGCTTGCCCACAAACGCGGGGCCATTTTCCTTAAGCTTGACCCTGACGTACCTTCTGCAGACAAGGAACTGGAACAATACCTGCACTCCCGGGGGTTTCGCTCGGCAGAGACAGGAAAAGGGTTTGAGGGTGTGCAGCCGAAATACGTATTTAGGCTTGATATTGCACCGGATGAGGATACTTTATTAGGCAATATGCACCAAAAAACCCGTTATAACATCCGCGTGGCTCAGAAAAAAGGGGTAAAGATCCGCTTGGGCACGAAGGAAGATCTGCCTGAGTTTTACAAAGTCCTTAAAGAAACGACAGAGCGGGACCGCTTTCTGGTGCGCGCTTATTCCTATTTCGAAGATCTCTATGACACCCTGGTGCCTGCTGGCTTGGGCCAGTTGTTCATCGGGGAGTATGAGGGACGGGTTGTGGCCGGGACGCTGGCTTTTGTCCTGGGGGACAAGGCCTGGTATATTTACGGAGCTTCGTCTAACAGTCACCGCAATGTCATGCCTAACTACCTCATACAGTGGGAGATGATACGCTGGGCCAAATCTTTGGGGTGTACGCTCTATGATTTCCGAGGGGTGCCTGGGGATCTTGATGAGGACAATCCTCTGTATGGGCTCTTTCGTTTCAAGAAGGGTTTTAACGGGGAGTACACGGAATTCATCGGGGAATGGGACTTGGTATATCGCCCCTGGGTGTATTACTTATGGACTCGGTTGGAGCCCCTGTACTCCGATGTCCTGAAACCGCTGATTGGACGTTGGCGGAGGAGGTGAAACGATGGCTGGGATCTGGATCGATATCGACATTGATGCCATAGCGGCCAACTACCGGGAAGTCGTTAAGCTGGTAAAGCCTCCGGCACGCTGCATGGCAGTCGTAAAGGCTGATGCCTATGGCTTAGGGTCTGTGGAAGTAGCGCGTACCCTGGCCGCAGAAGGGTGTGAAGCCTTTGCCGTAACCACGGTGGAAGAAGGACTGATCTTGCGCCGTCACGGTATTAACGGGATTATCCTTGTTCTAGGTCCGGCTTTGCCCCAGGAGTGGGCATTAGCGCTGGAGGAGGATTTGCACCTTACCGTGGCTGATGCGGGCGTAGTTTTTCAGCTTGAACAAACTTGCCGGAATATGAGCAAAAAAGTGCAAATACATCTTAAACTTGAAACCGGCATGGGCCGAACCGGGTTTGGGCTGCAAGAACTCGAGGGGCTGGCTGAGCTTCTGCTTAAATCTCCTCATTTAGAGGTCGCCGGGGTGTACACGCATTTTGCGCGCGCGGCTCAGCGTGATCATGAGTTTACGCAACGGCAGTATGAACGCTTTGGGGCGGGAGTTGCCGCTCTGGCTGGCCATGGGATCGTGCCCGGGTGGAAACATGTGTGCAACAGTGGAGCCTTCCTTGATTATCCTGAGTATCATCATGATTTCGTGCGTGTGGGTACGCTCTTGATCGGACATGTGCCAGGACCCGGATTCAACGATAGACTCACCCTTAAGGATCCTTGGGCCGCCAAAACCAATATTCTCTACGTTCATCGGGTGCCTAAGGGGACGCATGTAGGATACCAAAGTATCTATAAGACCAAAACGGAGACGAACTTGGCTCTCATCCCGGCCGGGTATGCCGACGGGTTTGGGGTGGTCCCGCATCTCGTTCCGCAAGGAGGATGGGATTTAGTTAAAATTATTATTAAAAACATTGCCTCTTTATTTGGCTTGACCTTAGGCAAGGAAAGAATCGAACTCCAGGGACGTTCCGTTCGTGTTGCCGGGAAAATAGGAATGCAGCTCACGGTGCTTGATGTAGGGCAGGTGAACTGTGCTCCCGGAGATGAGGTAAAAATTCCACTCCGGCGCACGCTGGCCAATCCGCGCCTGCTCAGGCAGTATTGGCGCGGAGGCAGGATTTATGCGAAGCGCACGCTCACAGAAGAAGGAGTTTTCCTAGTGCAGGCAGAATAATTTACTTAGCAAAAATGTGAGCTACTGAGAAAGGGGATGAGAGATTGGGTAAGATTCTAATTGTGGATGATCAACTTGGAGTGCGCCGCCTCTTATTCGAAACATTCCGTGAAGAAAACGATGAAGTTGAAATGGCTGCTAATGGAACTGAGGCGTTACAAATTTTACATAGTTTTCATCCTGATCTGATTCTCATGGACATGAAGATGCCAGGCATGAACGGGATCGAGACTTTGCGCCAAATCCGCCTTCAAGACCAAAAAGTAGGGGTTATCATGATGACTGCGTATGGAGATAACCAGAATATGGAGCAGGCACAGGAACTGGGGATTCTTCACTACATAAGCAAACCGTTTGATCTATTTGAGCTGCGCGACAAAGTGCGAGAGATTCTAGCAGAGGCCAGTTAGAATGAATGTGCCATTCTCACTGATCTTTGAGCAAATTTAC
>DAHVVW010000083.1 GCA_027357125.1 Clostridiales bacterium | reverse complement strand
GCAGGGTTCCCGGGTATTCCTCTCAAAATCTGGCTGCCTGAGCTTGAGGTTGTACTCATTGATTCCCTGGGTAAAAGGGTTGAGTTTTTACAGGAAGTGATTAAGGAACTTAACTTCAAGGGTACGTGCGCGGTTCATGCCCGGGCCGAGGAGGCAGGCAGAAATAAGGACTACCGCGAGCAATTTGACTGCGTTTCTTCACGGGCAGTTGCGCGGCTTCCGGTGCTCCTTGAATATGCTATTCCTTTGCTAAAAATTGGAGGGCGTTTTTTAGCTGCCAAGGGGTCACAAGTTGAGGAAGAGGTCGCAGAAAGCACCAGTGCACTGGAAATATTAGGATGTAGAATCAGCGCGGTCGAGAAATTCAGCTTAGGTGAAGAGGCTGAACATCGCGCTGTGATCGTGGTCGAGAAAAGGCGGTCTACTCCCCCGGCCTACCCGCGTAAACCTGGGCTTCCCGGGAAGAAGCCTTTGGGTTAGGCGCAGCCTGCCAACCCTTTTATTAGGCGTAATATTTTCGTAGCTCCCGGATGGGCGCTTTTTTTCTTTGGGTGCTTCTGGTACTATAAGGAGGGAGCAGCGACTGCAATTGCAAATCGCTAGAGGATGTCTCAGTTTTGCCGTGAATAGGGGTAAGTTTGGAGAAAAGAAGGTGCGCACTTATGACCAGGGTTATTGCCATTGCCAATCAAAAGGGAGGGGTTGCCAAGACTACCACTGCTATTAATTTGAGTGCTTGTCTGTCTGAATTGGGCAAGAGAGTGCTCCTTGTTGACTTAGATCCGCAGGGCAACGCTACCAGTGGGCTGGGAATCCCGAAACATAAGCTGACGCACTGTGTGTATGATGTCCTTATTGACGATGTACCGCTTGAAAATGTCCTGGAGAAAACAGATTCCCGCAATTTGAAGATTGCTCCGGCCCGCATCGAGTTAGCGGGGGCGGAGATAGAGTTAGTTATGCTGGAAGGGCGGGAGACGAAGTTAAAAGTTGCGCTCTCTCAGGTCAAAGAGCAATATGATTTTGTAATTATTGATTGTCCTCCGTCATTGGGTTTGCTTACCCTTAATGCTTTGACAGCTGCCACGGATGTGCTTATTCCGGTTCAGTGTGAGTATTATGCCTTGGAGGGCTTAACCCTGCTCATG
This sequence comes from Clostridiales bacterium, assembly GCA_027357125.1. GTDB lineage: Bacteria > Bacillota > Desulfitobacteriia > Desulfitobacteriales > Desulfitobacteriaceae > Paradesulfitobacterium. The sequence continues at coordinate 6,854 of DAHVVW010000083.1, read as the reverse complement.
AATACGCTCGAAAGGGTGCGCAAATCTCTTAATCCTGGGCTAAACATTATTGGGGCTTTACTTACGATGTTTGATGCACGCACCAACCTGGCTATTCAAGTGGTGGATGAGGTTAAGAAATATTTTCGGCACAAAGTGTTTCAGACTATTATCCCGCGTAATGTCCGGTTAGGAGAGGCTCCGAGCCACGGGAAGCCGATTGTGCTTTACGATTCTCGTTCGCGAGGTGCGGAAGTTTACAGGGATTTGGCGAAGGAGGTTTTGGAGCGTGTCTAAAAAGGGTTTAGGAAGAGGACTCGAAGCCTTAATTCCGGACGAGGGGCCTCGGACTGAGGGGATACGGGAGCTAGCCATCCGGGACATTGAAGTTAATCCGGATCAACCCCGTAGAGAGTTCGATGAGCAAAGCTTGAAAGAGCTTGCGGATTCTTTGCGGGTGCACGGCTTGCTCCAACCCATTTTAGTACGGCCCGACGGTGCGAAGTTCATGATCATTGCGGGGGAGCGCCGTTTTCGGGCTGCCCGCTTAGCCGGATTTGAGAAAATTTCCTGTATTGTGCAAGAGTGCAGCGTGCAAGAAATGACGGAAAGAGCCTTGGTCGAAAATATTCAGCGGGCAAATCTTTCTCCTGTGGAAGAGGGTTTGGCTTACCGCAGGCTGATGGATGAGTTTAACCTGACACAGGAGCAAGTGGCTCTGAAAGTCGGGAAAGGCAGGCCCACTATAGCAAATTTATTGCGCGTTATTCAGTTGCCGGAGCCGATATTGAAGGTATTAAGAGAGGAAAAAATCTCTTTAGGGCATGCTAAAGTACTAGTTGGATTGGATGACTCGGCCTTACAAGTTCTGATAGCAGACAAGGCTGCGCGCGAACAACTTTCAGTACGGGCGATGGAAGAACTGTTGATTAGTATCGGTGGGAAAAAGGCTGAGATTAAGGTTGCAAAGCAGCTTCTTCCGGCCTTGCGCGGAGTTGAAGACAGGCTGAGATCCGTATTCCAGACCAAAGTTCGTGTCAACGGCAGTGAGGAACGCGGGAAGATCGAGATTGAGTACTTTTCTCAAGACGAACTGAATCGCCTTTTAGACTTGTGGAAGGTTGAAATAGAATAAGAATGTTCCACGTGGAACATTAGCCGCAGAATCCTAGGTAATTGTTCCACGTGGAACAATAATGTGGGGATACTATAAACGAAAGGATAAGAATACCTTGCTCGGTACAATAGTAAATACGGTTGCAATCGTGATGGGAGGCTTGCTCGGGCTTTTGTTCGGCAAGGCCTTGACTGATAAGATAAAAACTACGGTCATCCAAGGGATTGGCTTGGCAGTGCTCCTGATTGGCATAAGCATGGCCTTGCAGACCCAAAACCCCCTTGTGCTTATTGCAAGCCTGGTTATAGGAGGGATTATGGGGGAGATAATAGATATTGAGCTGCGTTTACGCCGGTTCGGGCAGTGGCTAGAAAAAAATATCTCCCACGGCAGGGAGTCTGGGCGCTTTACAAAAGCATTTGTCACGGCCAGCCTGATATATTGCGTTGGTGCTATGGCAATTATGGGTTCCTTAGAGAGCGGGATTAAAGGCAATCATAGTATTCTGTATGCAAAATCAATGCTTGATGGTATTTCAGCTGTGGTGTTCGCGTCCTCCATGGGGGCAGGAGTAATAGTTGCTGCCGTGCCAGTCTTTTTATATCAGGGAGGAATAACGCTTTCAGCGGGTTTGATCCAGGGGATTCTCTCGAGCACCGTGATAGCGGAAATGAGTGCGACAGGAGGCCTGTTGATCCTGGGGATTGGCCTGAACATATTGGAAATAACTGAGATTAGGGTAGGGAATCTCCTGCCTGCAATATTCGTGGCCATCCCATTAACCCTAATATTAACAGCTCTCAATATCGGATGAATGAAAGAAGGATAACTAAATGCAATCAGATATGATTATCTGGCTGGTAATCGGAGTTCTGGCAGTGCTGATTATAATAATGCTAATAACAGTGCTAATGCTCAGACGCCGGTTACAAAGATTTGAAACTGCTTACTTGGCTTTGCAGACATTTCTCTCAGGTAAGAACTTGGATGAAATGCTTGAACAATATGTGACTAAAGTTCAAAGCCTGGAGAAGAGGCTAAGTGCAGCGGATGCCAGACTAGAGCGCACGGAAACTGCTGTGCAACGCTCGATCGACAGAACTGAATTACTGCGTTATAATGCCTTCGAAAACATGGGTAGTGATCTCAGTTTTGCCTTGGCAATACTTAATCAGGAAGGGGATGGAGTAATACTCTCTTCAATACATAGTCGGGAGGAATCGCGTGTTTACGCTAAACCTCTAATTAAGGGAGAGTCCAGCTATAACTTGAGTAAGGAAGAACAGGAGACTATAACGAAAGCGCTTGCCCGGGAGAAGTTATCCGAGGGGTAATTCTACTGGACACACCGATTTTTAACATAGGCGCGGGAAATGATTGAACTCATGGAATCTGCCATGTGCCATACCAAGCTGAGGCGGGTGTTCTGCAGGACCATATATTCCATAAAACCGCCAACATTTACGATCCCGGTGAAGTGGGCTTCGCCCACTTCAGGTAAATTCTTATGTACCCCTGCTCCCGGGCGCAGCGGCCCTTCTGACAGCGTGATACAGCCTACTGAATCTAATCTTCCCAGGCAGGCGTCGATAGCAATAACAAACGGGTTTACAAAAGATTTATCAATCAGATTTAATTGTTCCACTAAGTTAGTTGCATGCACGGGCTGATCCAAAGTGCCGAAAACATTGAGTTGGGGCAGGCCTAAACGGCTGAGATTAGTGCCAATTAGCGGCCCCAGGGAATCCCCGGTGGAACGATCAGTACCGATACATAGCACGATGGCTGGTCGTTGCTGTGCTGACTGAAACAAGTTGATTAAACGATTTTCCAGTTTGGCTGTGCCAAGGTTATCGTCCATATGTGCCTTCAATTTCTGTGGTTCGGTGAAAACTGAGAGTAGATTCACGGTAAGGCCCTGCGCTTTCATTTTAGGTATTCTCTTAGAATATTTCCAATCCTCAAACCATTTATGCATGAGATAGGCTTTTAGCCCATATGCATGATGCGAGGAGGGAAGTACATGAGCTGGAGAATAGCTTTGCAAGTCGCGGCTACTTATGTCGGGGCTGTTATGGGAGCGGGATTTGCCTCGGGCCAGGAGATTCAGCAGTTCTTTGCCCGTTACGGGGCATACGGGCTCTGGGGAATAATTATAAGTGCAGGCTTGTTTGCACTTATGGGCTGGATGATGTTAGATCTGCAGGAGCGTTGGAAAATATATTCCTACTCTCAGTTCTTCAGACGCCTTTTTGGGCATAGATGGGGGCAGCGTGCAGACATTCTTGTCAGTGTCCTGTTATTTATAGGAATGCTCGCCATGCTGTCCGGAGCGGGTGCCCTCTTTGAACAGTACTTTGCGCTCCCACGCTGGGCAGGGATTTTTCTGACCGGGGTGGTAATAGCAGCAGCGCTCTGGCAACGCGGAGAAGGAGTTTTATGGATTAATACAGTATTAATACCTCTTAAGTTTGTATTTTGTTTGGGCATAGGGGTTGTGGCGGTATTGTGGGCTCATCCCGGTGAAAGTGAAGGAGTAGCCCAACTGTCAAATCCGATAGTAAATAATTGGATTTTGGCTGCCGTGCTTTATGTTTCCTTTAACCTGACGTTGGCGATGGTGGTTTTTGCCTCCCTGGGCAAAGAAGTTCATAAACCCGGGGCGCGTATGGGCGCGCTTTTGGGCGGGCTTGCCCTGGGGGCATTTGCCCTGGTCATTGCGCTTGCTCTCTTGCGCTTCCCTGAAGTGCAGGGTCTGGAAATTCCGATGGTAGCTGTAGCCGGAAAACTTGGAAAATGGGCGGCATTCTTATACATGGTCGTGCTCTGGTTGGCTATGGTGACGGCAGCAATCGGAAACGGGTTTAGCCTGGTCAGCAGGGTGGTAGCCGGCGGTTACCTTGGCTACGCTCAGAGTACCTTGCTGTTACTCGCTTTGGTAATGCCAATGGCTGGAATTAAATTTTCCCAATTAGTACAAATAGGCTACCCTATCTTTGGCTACGTTGGCCTCATCTTTCTGCCGACTTTGGTTTATAACTGGCTTAGGCGCTAGATGACTCCCGTGAAATGGGAGTCATCTAGCGATTAGCCATCGGATATTGGGTAAACTATCCTAAAGTGTGTGAGGGGTGAACTTGCTTGACTTCTTTATATGAACATGCCTTAGAGCAGATAGAAGCTGGGAAGCACGCTGAAGCAGAGTCATCACTAAAACTCCACCTGCAGGCAAACCCCGGGGATGCCCAGGCTCATAATAAGTTAGGGGTAGTGTATGCGAAGGAAAATCGATTTCAGGAGGCAGAAAGGTGTTTTGAAGATGCTCTAAGGTGTGATTCCGGCCTGCCTCACGCCTATAATAATTTGGGCAACTTGGCCCGCCAGGCCGGAGATGTGGACAAGGCCCGCGAATATTACGAGAAGGCAGCTTCCCTGGACCCGGATTATAGCGTGCCCCATCATAATTTGGCTGTTGTCTATAAACAGCTAAACCGCTATAGTGATTTTATACGGGAAATGAAGCTGGCCAAAAGATTAGACAATAAACATAAGTTAGGGGCTAAGAAGAGCTGGCGTCAGGTTTTTGCAGACATTTGGCCAAAATCACAGCAATGAGGGGGAGTACAATGGAAGACCGCCATTTTCTAATAGGGACTGCAGGGCATGTTGATCATGGCAAGACCGAGTTGATAAGAGCTCTCACCGGCATCGAGACAGATCGCTTGAAAGAAGAAAAACAGCGGGGGATCTCCATCGAACTTGGATTTGCGCACATGACTCTTCCCAGCGGACGGTCGGTAGGGATTGTTGACGTGCCGGGGCACGAACGCTTTGTGCGCCAGATGCTGGCAGGAGCCAGCGGCATGGATGTAGTGCTGTTAGTGATCGCTGCAGATGAGGGTATAATGCCGCAGACCAGGGAGCATTTAAGCATTCTGAATTTGCTGGGAATAAAACGTGGGATTGTAGTCTTAAGCAAAATTGATCTCGTCGATACTGAATGGCAGGAACTTATAGTAGAAGAGATACGGACAGATCTGGCGGGCACTCTCCTGGAGGATGCTCCTCTTTGCCCTGTCTCCGCCGTAACAGGAGCAGGGATACCGGAACTGATACAAATTATCGAGGATCAGTTGGACGAGGCCGAGAGCAAAAAAGCTGACGGTCCGGTGCGCATGCCCCTTGACAGAGTTTTTAGCGTTCAGGGTTTTGGGACGGTGGTCACAGGAACCCTCTATAGTGGTACCGTAGAACTTGGTCAAGAATTAACAATTGAACCGGGGCACCTCTTGACTAAGGTCCGTTCCCTTCAAGTTCATGGGACTAAAGTGATTTTAGCCTTTGCCGGACAGCGCGTAGCCATAAATCTGGCCGGGGTAGAGGTAGCCGAGGTCGAGAAGGGAGCAGTGTTGGCCACTCCTAAAGCTTTTGAAGTGGGAAATATCCTGGACCTTAAACTCTTAAATCTTGCATCTGCGGACAAGCCTATCGTGCAAAGGCAAAGAGTGCGTTTTCACTTAGGGACAAGTGAAGTGCTAGGCAGAATTCATTTGCTTGAACATGAGGAACTAGTACCTGGAGCGGAAGGGTATGCTCAGATTCTGCTCGAATCCCCGGTGCTGGCAGCGTCGGAAGACCGGTTCGTGCTTCGTTTTTACTCCCCCGCATTTACGATTGCCGGCGGTAAAGTTTTAGGGGTGTCTGAACGTAAACAGAAACGCTTCAAAGAGGGAGTACTCGCGCAGATGGCACTCAAAGATCAGGGCGACCCTTTACAGCTTCTGGAAAAAGAACTTAATGAGCCGCGCTCACTCTCTGAACTGGGGAATATCCTGCATGCTCCGGAAGCAGAGCTTAAAGAACTGCTCGGAGAGCTAAAAAACCAGGAAAGGTTGGAGATCTGGCAGGAAGAAGGGTCAGAGCTTTTCTGGGCCAAAGACCCTGCCACAGCTTGGCGGGGAAAACTTGGTGCCATTGTCAAACAATACGAGCAGGAATACCCTTTGCGGCTTGGCCTCGGGCGTGAAGAATTAAAGGCAGGCCTGGGGGTGTCCTGGGGCCACCGCCGGTGGCAGATGGTACTGGAGGAAGGAGCGAAGCGGGGCTATTACCGGATCAGCGGCGGGAAAGTCCAATCGCTGGCAGGTGCAGAGCTGTCGCCAGGGATTGCGCAAAGGCTGGATTGCCTGCGCGGGCGCTGGCATGAAGCCAGGCTTACTCCCCCCGAGCTTGAGGCTATTGCCGCAGACTGTGGCATTCCCAAAGGATCAGCTGTGGAATATGCTCAATATCTCTTGGAGTTAGGAGAATGGAGTATGGCAGGGGGATTTTACTTTGAAAAGCAAGTGCTGGAGGAGGGAAAAAAAGCGCTCGTCACATACTTAAACGAGCACGGAGAAGTTACGGTGGCAGATGTTCGCGAACTATGGAGCACTTCCCGTAAGTACGCCGTGCCCCTGCTTGAGTTTTTTGACCAGCAAAAGATTACCAGACGGATGGGAGATAAGAGGATCAAGTTTTAGGATTGTTGGAATTCTAATGTAATAAGTAACCTTTTTACTGTTTGGCGTCAAAAAACACCTTTTCACCCCCTTAAGCTTGCAATTGTGGTTCTATATAAATATGATATAGTGTCATTAATTGATCAACTATATCACCCATAGAATCTATATCTAATGTTCTATCTGTTATTTCTTCTACTTTCTGTATAGCTTGAACTATATCCTCTGTATCTTCATCATGTGATCCTTGTGCAATA
>DAHVVW010000082.1 GCA_027357125.1 Clostridiales bacterium | reverse complement strand
AATTAGAGTATTTTAGCTTATCAACTTACTTCTTAAACTTACTTCCCCAGCTTAGGCACATGAATAGAAGAAACCATCAGACCGGAAAGAATCACCATACTAACAGGATAAACAATCCAAGGCACTGTACCATGAAATAAGATCAACAACGCTGTGAAGCCCCCGGCAAAAGTAATCGGCACTCCGAGAAAATGAGTGGTAATATGTAAGACATTGAAGCGGGCCAGCCGGATCGCGCCGCAAACTGCAAACGAAACCGCTATGACCAGACCCCACCCACCCAAGTCCTGCAAGAACAAGCGGTAGGTCAGGATAGCCGGGGCAACCCCGAAAGAGACCAAATCACTCAAAGAGTCAAGTTCTTTACCAAAATCCGAACTGACGGCAAGCTTACGCGCGACTTTGCCGTCCAGGCTGTCCATGAGCACTGCCAAGAGCACCATACCGGCCGCACTCTTGAACTTTCCATCTAAAGTCCACACTAAAGCTAAAAAGCCAAAAACCAAATTCGCCAGAGTAAAAATGCTCGGGATCATTTGGGCATTAATTGGTTTCTCGTACATTTTCTTTCACCAATCCCATCACTGTTACTCCCCCAACCACTTTTTCTCCGGGCTTTACAGCCACTTCCACATGCGGCGGCAGGAAAAGTTCTGTACATGAACCGAATTTTATAAGACCGAAGCGCTCTCCCCGCTCCACTTGATCCCCTGTCTTAACCCAGCAAACAATGCGGCGGGCTACAAACCCTGTTACCTGAGTGACCAAAATACGCAACTGTGAGTTTTCAATTCCTACAAAGTTTTTTTCATTGACTTCGGAAGCATGGCTCTTAAAAGCCGGCAGCATCTGCCCAGGGCGGTAATCCCGGTAGACTACGGTTCCGGACATTGGGACGCGGTTAATATGAACATTAAATATGCTCAGAAAAATTCGGATCCTAATGCTTTCACCCTCAAGAAAACGGTCTTCAAGCACCCTTTCAATGTCCATCACCACCCCATCGGCAGGGGATACCAAAACTGTCTCATCCGCCGGAATCCGGCGCTCCGGGTTCCGAAAAAAATAAACTACAAATAAAAATAAAACAACAGGCCCTAATGCAAGCCATGGCCAAATCAAGTACGTGATTCCGGACAAAACAGCTAAAACCGTTAAATAAGGCCAGCTGTCACGAGCAATAGGAAAATTCACCTGGCACAGACCCCCTCATCTTAATTGTATCTAGTTTACCATCTTTAACGTATTTAGAAAAGCACTGCATTTTCCAGGGAATTGCTGAGCCAGGACTCAACCCCGGCCAAGACTTGTCTTCTTTCCGCGCGCACGTGCTTGCGCAGTGGCAAAGAGGACAGGAAAACCGCGCCATAACTTTTCTGAATTACCCGAGAATCGAGCAGGATAACTATCCCCCGGTCACCTTTAGAACGGATCAGCCGCCCAAATCCCTGTTTAAACCGGATGACTGCCTCAGGCAAGAGAAAATCCCGAAAAGGATTGAGTCCCCGAGAATTCAGGAGTTCGGACCGGGCCTGTATCAGCGGCAATGTCGGCGGCCAAAATGGCAGCTTAACTATAATTACACAGGAAAGAGATTCTCCCGGAATATCAATTCCTTCCCAAAAACTGCTTGCTCCCAGGAGCACACTTTGCGGATTCGACAAAAATTGTTCTAAAACTGATTTGCGCCCGCCGTCAATTCCCTGTCCTAGCACTTCCAAACCGGTGTGCCGCAGACATTCAACCAAGAACCCGTGCGTTTCCCGCAAAAAACTGTGGGAAGTAAAGAGCACCATGGTTCTTCCTCTCATAAGCTCGGCCACCCCCGCAATAAAATTCGCTGCTTGTTCCGCCTCCTGGAGCAGATCTTTAACGACAAAAAACCTCATTTGCCGCTCATAATCAAAGGGGGACTCTACTTTCAGCGCATTTGTTGTTAAAGGCAAGCCGACTTCGCGCAAGAAATGGTGAAAAGCACCCGCGATACTGATCGTAGCAGAAGTCAGGACAGACGCTTCCAGGCGGGCAAATATTTTTTCAGCAAGAATCCCGGCAACTTCGACAGGGGATGACTTTAAGCTAAGGGTTGGGAAACTTTCCAACCAAGTTACTCTTTCCGGAGACTCTTCCTCAAAAATCAGAGACAAAACCTCTATAAACTCTTCCAGGTGTGAAGAATACATACTTAATTCATAAAGATTCTCTTCCAGCAAATCCTCATCTTGCCTAGCAATTAAGGATGATATTGCCTTCAATTTCGCGTCTACTGCCTGCAGCCTCTGGCGCAGGTTTTCCGCTTGTACAGCAAATATTCCCCACCAGCCCTCGCTGCGATGCCAAGCTGTCAGACGCAAGGTCTGTTCTTTCCCTACAATTCCCCCTAAAAATTCGAACAATTCCTGCGCCTGTACGAGCACTCCTTGGCAGAGATCCGGGATTTCCGCTGTTTCGGTGCCAAATCGAATCCAGTCAAACTCCGGGAGGATTTCTTCCAGCTTATGAAGGCGGTTCTTTAATTGCGCTAAAAAGCCCCCTCCGCCTTGCCGGAAAATCTTTTCCATTATAAGTTTAATCTGTTCGAGGCTTATCCTTGCAGCCAGCTGTTCCAGCGCTACTTCGTGAAAATGATGCGCCTCATCCACTACCAGATACCTATATTCCGGTATCACCTTATAATCTGCCCGCATGTCTGAAAATAGCAAGGAATGGTTGACTACGATAACATCCGCTTCTTCAGCTTGCTTACGGGCGCGCAGCAAAAAGCACACTCCCGCATAGCGGCATTTCTTTGGATAACACCCTTCAGTATCAGCGCAGATACGAGGCCAGATTTTGTCAATGCCCCGGAACCGGGCCAGCTCCTGCACATCCCCGCTCCCAGTTTGCCGCAACCAGGTCAGTATACTTAAAGACGCCAGCCTTTCTTCAGGGAGGAATTCAGGTGCAACTCCCAGGTGCTCTGTCCACTTTTTGAGACAGAGGTAATTTCCCCTGCCCTTAAGGAGGGAGGTGTGAAAGGAAAAAGGGAGCGCCTGCTCCAACAGGGGCAAATCTTTTGTATACAGTTGTTCCTGCAAGGGGATAGTGTGAGTAGCTACAACCACTTTTTTCCCAATCTTCTTTGCCCACCACAAGGAGGGAATAAGATAAGCCAAAGATTTTCCTGTTCCCGTTCCAGCCTCGATCACGGCATGGCTGGGAGCAGAAAGGGCAGATGTCACGGCCTCCGCCATCTTAACCTGGCCGCTTCTGCTTTCATATCCGGCCAGGCTTTGTTCGAGAATTCCTCCGGATGTAAAACAGTTTATCACCCATTCTCTGTCCGCAGAAACTCTTGATTTAGGCTTGTTATCAGGCCAGGCCGGGGACTCAGCCAAAATCAGTCCGGTACGTATCGGACGGTCGGGAAAGGTACGGGCAATGTGTTTGTGCAAAGCCTGCACAAAACTGCGTCCTTCCCACCCGCTTAAGAGCGGTGCGGCCTGGTCATAAAAGCTCTGATCCAGCTGCGTTCCATGATTCCAGCATGCTTGCAACAGTTTCCAGGTAGCCCAGGCATCCGTACCGGCCCGGTGCCAGCGCTCCTGTGTCGACCGGTTCAAACCAAGCTTCTCTACCAAGGTACTTAAGCGGTGATTGGGCATGGAGGGAAAAAATATGCGCGCCAGTTCCAGGGTATCCCATACTCCCACTGCCGCATTATGTCCGCATGCTCTTTCTAAAAATGCCAAGTCAAAAGCTATGTTATGTCCGGCAATCACTACACCCTGAAGAAAATCCAGAATCTCAGCCCGATGTTCTGTCAGAGGGGAAGCCAGGGCAAGTTCTGCCGCCGTGATCCCTGTAAGCTTAAGTATTTTAGGTGGAACTTCCTGCTGCGGACGCACGAGGAAATTAAGAGAGCCTACAGGCTCTCCCTCTTCAATCCGCCAAGCCGCAAATTCGATGATTTCATCCCGGTCAAAGTCTAATCCAGTTGTTTCAACATCTAAGACCACTATAGGCTCGTGCAAGAACTTCTCCCCTCTCCTGCAGTCATTGTACACATTTTGCTTCGGAGAATCAACGAGGGCAGGATTTTTGCAGAAGAGAGCGAATATCAATATGGATTGGTTTAATAAACAATGGGAAAGAAGGTCTGCTCTTTGTCTCGGAAATTGCTGTTCCGTCCCAGATGGGTTTTATGGGGATTAACATTGTTTTTGTCATTCCTGCTACTGACCGGATGTGCTGCTAAACCATATTTGACGAAAGACAATTCATATACTATCGTATTTAACTCGGCCGCAGGTACGAGTCAGGTTTACCCGCTTAAGCTCACTTGGAATTCCAATATGGCTGTGATGCAAAAACTTTTGCTCGAGTCCTCATTTGTCCTGGCTGATCTTTCCACTTCAACACCCACCGCCAAAGCTGAGGATAGTACCGTACTCAGGGCGGACTTTCCGGAAAGCAAACAAATGTTCTTAATGATCGACGACCAAGAAGTTAAGATGGACGTCAAATCCCTTGAAATCGAAGTTGATGGCCCCAGTCTCGGCCTCGTAACGATTAACGATACTTTGATTGTGCAAGGCATCCCCAATACCAACCTCAGTTCAGCTTTGAATGATCTCTTGGACATGCTTGCCAAAGCACAGCCGGATAAAGAATAGATCCTGCAACAAAGGAGCAGCTAAATGATCTTTATTCTCGACAACTTCGACTCTTTTACCTTCAACCTCTACCAGTATTTCGGGGAACTGGGAGAAGATGTGGTTGTCAAGCGCCGCGATGAATGTAACATTGCTTACATCACAGCCCTTAATCCGGAGTTGATTGTGATATCTCCCGGACCCTGCACTCCGAACGAGGCTTTACTTTCTCTAGAAGTAATCCGTATTTTCGGCGGGCACATCCCGATTTTGGGCGTATGCTTGGGGCACCAGGCCATTGGCCAGGTTTTCGGCGCCCAAGTCGTGCGAGCCCGCCTCCCTGTTCATGGCAAAACAGCCGCGGTTAAACATGATGGACAGGGGGTATTCCAGGATCTACCCCATCCGCTTACGGTAACCCGTTATCATTCTTTGGTACTTGAACGTTCCAGCTTTCCCGCCGCCCTGGAGGTCACTGCCGAAACAGACGAAGGCGAGATCATGGGCATTCGTCATCGCACTTTGCCGCTTGAGGGTGTGCAGTTCCATCCCGAAGCTATTCTGACTGCAGCCGGACACAAGCTGCTCCAGAACGCGCTGACGAACGCCCGCGCTTGGCTGCAGGCCCAAGCTCCTTCCCCGTGGAAGCTTGAAGCGTTGTCTCTTGCCCTTCCTCCCCGCGAGCTTTTTCACGCCCTGCATTCCACTCCCTATCCCTTCTTTCTCGACAGCGGGGAAGACTACGGCGAGTTGGGGCGTTACTCCTTTCTCGGTGCTGATCCGTTCGTAATCGCCAGTGCTTACCCTGACCGCACGGAAATCAAGTGGCTTGTACGCGGACAGGAAGAGATATTCCCTGCCACCACAAACCAGAGCCTAGATATCTTGAACTCGCTCACAGCTAAGTTTCGCGCTCCTTCCCCACCGTTATTCCCGTTCGCCGGAGGGGCTGTAGGATATTTCAGCTATGATCTAAAAGATGAGCTGGAAGAACTTCCGCAGCAGGCACAGGACGACCTTGCCCTGCCGCTCTGGCGTTTCGGGTGGTATGACGGCATCCTGATCTATGATCACTTTGATAAGCTCTACCACCTTGCCGCTTGCGGCCTAACTGAGGAAGGGGAATGTTCAGAGCTCCTGGCGTATCAGCGCATAAGTAGACTAAAAGAAATTCTTCTTCCTTTTCTTCCTCACGTAAAAAATATGTCCCCCGAGCCAGAGCAGGTGAAGGTACATCCACGGCCCATTGCCTTAAGTGTCAAGAGAAAACAATACTTGTCAGACCTCAAGCACGTGATCGAGTACATCTATGCGGGGGATATTTACCAGGCGAATCTGACCCAGCGCTTTTCCCTGTCTTTTGCGGGTGATCCCTGGCAGCTTTACCGCGATCTTCATGATTATAACCCAGCTCCATTTGCAGCCTTTCTTCCCTACCCCGACTTTCAGATTCTCTCCAGCTCTCCTGAGCGTTTTATTAAAATCGAACCGGATGGGAAAATCGAAACCCGCCCGATTAAGGGTACCAGGCCGCGGGGTGATTCAGACCATGAAGACCGCGCTCAGGCAGAGGAACTGTGGCATAGTCAGAAAGACCGGGCCGAACTTACTATGATCATTGACCTGGAGCGCAACGACCTTGGCCGCATTTCCCGTTTTGGGACGGTCCGGGTACCCGACCTAATTCGGCTCGAAAAATATCCGACTGTCTGGCATCTCGTTTCCACTGTTAGCGGCCAGCTTCAAAGCGAACTAACACCGAAGGAGATTTTACACGCAATTTTCCCTGGTGGGTCTATTACCGGTGCGCCCAAAATCCGGGCCATGGAAATTATCGATGAGCTTGAGCCTTTTAAACGCGGAATTTACACAGGAAGCATCGGGTACCTCGGTTTTGACGGAGCCTGGGATTTGAACATTGTTATCCGCACCATTATCCTCAAAGACGGACAGGCATACCTGCATGCGGGCGGGGGAATCGTCGCCGATTCTATCCCGGAACTGGAATATGAAGAGACTCTGAGCAAAGCGCAGGCACTCTTCAAAGTCCTGAAAGGAGTTCTGCCTCATGCCTGAAATCACACTCGCATCCACCGACCGCCTTTTCTTGTTCGGGCATGGCCTGTTTGAAACCATGCTCATTACCCCCAAAGGACCATCTTTTTTAGATTTACACTGGCAAAGGCTTGAAAACGGAGCCGAAATCCTAAGCCTTGACCTTCCTCCGTATGAAACAGTAGCTGGGGCGATATCCGACTCTGTGCGCAAACAGGGGAATTCACCCGTACCTTATGCCCTGCGTTTAACCCTGAGTGGGGGCTCGCCCGAGCACGGGGAACAGCCACGCCTGTTTACAGGCACACGCCCGCTCCCTTATACCTCAGACCAGTACCTGAGCGGAATATCTCTTCAGCTGCTGCCATGGCGTAAAAATGAGTATTCCCCTTTAACTAATGCCAAAACAGTGAACTACTCAGAGAATTATTTGGGCAAAAAAGAAGCCCTCCGCCTGGGATGTGACGAAGGCCTTTGGCTTAACAGTAAAAGTTACTTAAGCGAAGGCACCATGAGCAATCTTTTCTTTATAAGGAATGGTGAACTCTTTACCCCTGACCTGAAGTGCGGCTGCCTTCCCGGAACCCGTAGGGAGATTGTCCTGCGCCTAGTTTCTACGCTTGGGCTTGCGCTCCATGAGGGAGAGTTTACCCTCGAAGAACTCCTTCAGGCTGAGGAAGTATTCATGACTAACGCCCTAATGGGTGTTATGCCCGTACATCGCCTGAACTCCACACTTTATAAGGTTGCAGCCCCGGATGACCGGCGGAGCGTTACCCGAAAATTAGCACGCGCGTATCAAGAATTGCTTTGATAGTACGATCCATAATTTATCCTTCTCTATTATGTGTCAGGGATGAACAGCACATACTTGGAACTCTCACCTGACGCGCTGCATAAAGTATCGTGCGAAGATATCTTTTTCAGCCTTTCCTGCCAGTAAAATAATTACATAAGCCCAACCGCGTACTTTTCAAAGCAAAAGTTCAATTCGTTTTTTCCTTCATTTCATGCTATACTAGAAATAACGAAAGACTTCCTCAAGGTTGGGCGCAAAAGGGGGATAGTGATGAAGCTAGTTTACATGCGGACAGATTTTCCAAGCGGTCGGTCACACATCCTAATGCGTGATGTCGAATCTCCTAATCCGGAATTAGTGCATTTCGTTTTAGTTCTTACCAACAAAGGCACTATGTGGGTAGACGTTTTTTGGCCATATGATGAAGAATCTGAACGATACACCAGACGCATCTCAGAACAACAGTTTTGGCAAACTTTCCGGGACTGGCGGCTCGGCGGAGTAGTCCTGGGAGACAGTGGCAAAGTGGC
>DAHVVW010000081.1 GCA_027357125.1 Clostridiales bacterium | reverse complement strand
TACAAGCGTGCGGTGGTCAAGCACGACATGGATAACGAAAATAAGTACAAGCATCAAAAAGGAAAAACGGTGCAGCGTTACCCAGGCAAAAACACCGATGCTTACCGTATAAACCAGGGAATGAACCAGGAGCGGCAGCATTTGTTTGGCTTTATTGCCTGCCATCCAGCTCGTCTGCAAGAGAAAATCTCCTATTAAATGACCGAGTAGTAACGCATCGAATGCACTCATAAATTTTCTCCTCTGACTGTACCCCGTGAAAGGCACTACATTTATAAGTCAAGCTTCTTTTTCTAATTATTTTAGCAAAAAGAGCCGCAATAGTCTAAGACTTCCTGCGGCAAAACGGAAATTATGGAATTACTACGGATTTAATGTTTATTTTCTTCCCCGGCTGAAGAATGGTATAATCTAGGCAATGCCCTGATTCCTTGATTCATCTGTTTTTTCAGGGCAATTTGGTAGGAGGTAAGGTTCTTGAATTTCGCACCGGTTATTGCAAAGGAACTTGGACTTAGGAGCACGCAGGTTAAAGCGGCGGTCGAACTCTTGGACGCGGGTAATACCATTCCTTTTGTTGCGCGTTACCGCAAGGAAGCAACAGGGGAATTGGATGAGAACGCTTTGCGCGGGATTTTGGAACGCCTTGAATATCTGCGCCACCTTGAACAGCGCAAAGATGAGGTGTTGCGCCTGATTGAAGAGCAGGGCAAGCTTACAGATGAGTTGAAAAATCAGATCCTTACTGCGGTAAAGCTGCAGGAAGTGGAAGACTTATATCGTCCTTATAAACAGAAACGGCGCACGCGAGCTACCGTGGCGAAGGAGAAAGAGCTGGAACCCTTTGCTTTATGGCTCTTAGAGCAGCCTGCTGCCGGGAAGCCGGAAGTGGAAGCTGTGAAATTCATCAATCCCGAACTTGGGGTGGAGACAGCTGAAGATGCCTTGGCCGGAGCGTTGGATATTATCGCGGAAATAATTTCTGATGATGCGGCAGTAAGGAAAGAGATCCGCGCTCAGAGCTTTAATCTTGGTGATATTGCAGCAAATAGTAAAAAAGCAGAAGAGCGTTCCCCTTTTGAGATGTATTACAATTTCCGGGAGCCTCTGCGCAAGATTCCACCGCATCGCATTCTTGCTCTCAACCGAGGAGAACAAGAAGAATACTTAAGTGTGAAGCTTGAGGTTCCGCTCCTTGAAATGTCGGCAATTATCGAAAGGCGTTATCTAAAGTCCGGTTCATGTGCCTTGTGGGTTAAACGAGCTGCTGAAGACTCCTACAAGCGCCTGCTTGCTCCTTCGATCGAACGGGAGATACGAGCTGAATTGTCGGAGCGCGCGGAAGAACAGGCAATTAAAGTATTCGCCGGCAACTTACGCCAACTCCTGCTCCTGCCCCCTGTCAGAGGCAAAATTGTCCTGGGCCTGGACCCGGGCTTTCGCACCGGATGTAAATGGGCAGTGGTTGATGAGACTGGCAAGGTGTTGAAGATAGGGGTAATCTATCCCCATCCGCCGCAGAAAAAGCGGGAAGAAGCCAAAGATATTGTGGCTGAGACCGCGCGGGAGTTTGGGGTGCAACTAATTGCCATTGGCAACGGCACAGCTTCGCGCGAAACTGAAGAAGTAGTGGCCGAATTGATTAAGGAAAGAGGGCTGGCCTTAGAATATATCATTGTGAGCGAAGCCGGGGCTTCGGTGTACTCTGCTTCCAAACTGGCGGGAGAGGAGTTCCCGGAGTTTGATCTTTCCCTGCGTAGTGCGGTTTCGATTGCGCGCAGGCTGCAAGACCCCTTGGCTGAGTTGGTGAAGATCGAACCGAAGGCTGTTGGGGTTGGGCAATACCAGCATGATGTGCAGCCCAAGCGTCTCGAAGAATCTCTGCATGGCGTTGTGGAATCCTGTGTAAACGCAGTCGGGGTAGACCTTAACACTGCTTCCTCATCTTTACTGCAGTATGTGGCCGGGCTGAAACCGGCAGTTGCTAAGAACATCGTGGCCTGGCGGGAGGAAAAAGGGAAGTTTAAACGCCGTGCTGAGTTAAAGAAGATTCCACGGCTGGGAGAGCAAACGTTTATCCAGTGTGCCGGGTTTATACGCTTGCCGGACGGTGCTAATCCTTTGGAGAATACCCCTGTGCACCCTGAGTCCTACGAACTTGCTGAAAGTATCTTGGATAAGGCCGGTTTTAAAACTGCTGATCTCAACCAGCACCCACTTGAGGTCAGAGCCGCCCTCGCTGCTCTGGTGCCGGAAAAAATCGCGGCTGAGTTCGATGCGGGGGTTCCAACCGTAAGAGATATTTTGGGAGCTTTGCAGCGACCGGGCCGCGATCCCAGAGAAGATTTGCCGCGACCCCTTTTACGCAAGGATGTCACTCATCTTGAAGACTTGACTGAGGGTATGATCCTGGAAGGGACAGTGCGCAATGTCGTTGATTTCGGTGTGTTTGTAGATATTGGGGTTAAGCACGATGGACTCGTGCACATTTCCCAGTTGAGCCAGAAATTTATCAAACATCCGATGGAAGTGGTTGCGGTCGGAGATATTGTCAAAGTCCGGGTTATAGGGATCGACCGGGAGCGGGAACGGGTGAGCTTATCACTAAGGGATGTCTCGGCTGCCGGGGTGCAGGCTTGAAGCGTGGGAGAAGAGAATTATTGACATGAAAAAAATTAAAACAAAACGGGTGTTGGGGATTGGTTCCGTGCTTTTGTCGGCAACTTGTTTTGCAGCTACCTCAATTCTGATTAAGCTGGCTTATCGCTATGGGCTGACTCCGCCCCAGGTATTAGCCTGGCAGTCCTGGCTGGCATCAATCATGCTTTTGGTCTATGCGCTTGTGTTTCAGAGAGAGATTTTCAAAGTTTCACGACAAAGCTTAAAGGTTTTGGCGGTACAAGGGCTGATCGGAAGTTTGGGTACAAGTGTCATTTATGCATATTCCCTGATCTATTTGCCCGTATCGGTGGCTATTCTCCTACTCTACCTTTATCCGGTACTGGTCTTGGGTGCCGGGGCGGCAATTTGGCATAAGCGCATCAGCTCACAGGAGTTGATTGCCCTGGCTCTTACATTCGCCGGAACTATGTTCGCGAGCGGGGTTCTGACAGGGATTGGGGAAGTGTCTGTCATCGGCCTCATCTTAGGAATTGCGTCCGCAGTTTGTTATGCTGTTTTTAACATCGTGGGAGAGTTGGCAGTTCGTCAAGTGTCGCCCTTGGCTACGATGAGCTTTGCCCAATGGTTTTCCTCACTGGGGCTTCTCATCTACCTGTGGCGGGAAATCCCGCATATGGGATGGCAAAATACGGAAGTTTGGGGGATCGGACTAGCTTTAGCCACTGTGGCTTCGATTTTCCCTTTTTACTTTATCTTAATTGGGATTCAACATATCGGAGCGGCGCAAGCGGCAATTATCAGCACCTTTGAGCTGCCGATGACTTTTGTGATGGCCGCCTTTTTTCTGGGAGAGTTTCCTCAAGTTAATCAATGGGCTGGGGGCACGCTTGTCCTGGCCGGAATTATTCTCTTAAATTGGAGGTTTCAGCATGAACAGCAGTCAGCCCAGTAAAGTATTTATCCATAATGGCAGGATTAAAACGATGGCCGGGGCTGAATTCGTCGGCAGTATCCTAATTGAAGGGAAAATCATTAAAGCCTTGGGGGAAAACCTGCCCGTCCCGTCTGATGCTAAAGTGATTGAAGCGGAAGGTCGTCTAGTCTTGCCAGGTTTTATTGATGCTCATTGCCATGTCGGGATCGGGGAAGAGATCTACCATGAGGGTGATGATATCAATGAAATGACTGAACCGGTGACACCCGAATTAAGGGCTATCGATGGGATAAATCCTGAGGATGAGGGTTTCCGTGACGCCCGTCTCGGTGGGGTCACAACTGTGTTTACCGGGCCGGGCAGCGCCAATGTTATCGGCGGGACGGGAGTAGTGATGAAAACCGCCGGCAAGATCATGGATAAGATGATTGTACGCGAACCAGCGGGACTCAAAGTAGCTTTTGGCGAAAACCCTAAGGTTGTTTACGGCGAGCAAAAGAAAATGCCCATGACCAGAATGGGGACGGCCGCGCTCCTGCGTCAGGCTTTGGTTGACGCCCAGACCTATCAAGAGAAACTGGAACAGGGAGACTCTGATCCGGATAAGAAGCCGGAAAGGGACTTGGGTCTGGAAAATTTGGTGCGTGTGCTGAAACGGGAAATTCCCCTGCGCGCTCATGCCCACCGCGCTGATGATATTATGACTGCAATCAGGATTGCTCGGGAATTTAAGGTCGACTTGGTGCTTGACCATTGCACGGAAGGGCATAAAATTGCCGAGGAACTGGCAGAGTACGGCTACCCGGCGGTAGTCGGACCTTCCTTGATAAATAGGGCAAAAGTGGAGCTTAAGGATAAAACTTTCCGCACTCCTGGAGTGTTAGCGCGGGCAGGGGTTAAAGTCGCTCTCATGACAGACCACTCCGTTACTCCGATTGAACAGCTTCCTCTGTGTGCAGGCTTAGCGGTGAAGGAAGGAATGGAGGAAGAAGACGCTTTGCAGGCCATCACGATTAAGGCGGCGGAGATTCTGGGGGTGGCTGAGCGGGTTGGTTCTCTGGAAGTGGGCAAAGATGCGGACATCGTAGTCTGGAGCGATGACCCGCTTTTGCTTAAGGCTAAGCCGCTCTACGTCATAATTAACGGAGACATAATTACATCCTAAGGATAAAGGGCACAATAAAGGTTGATCATGTTTAGGAGGGTCCGCTACAGATGAAGGTTCGTTTCAGAAGTGATAACCCCACAGAGACGCTTGAACTGGGGCGGAGATTGGGGAGATTCCTGCTTGGCGGGGATGTGGTGTTACTAAAGGGAGACTTGGGTGCAGGGAAAACCGCCTTGGCTCAGGGAATCGGACAGTGGCTTGGGGTCACGGAAGGGTTGACTAGCCCCACTTTTACCCTGATTCAGGAATATCCTGTCAGGAAGGGCCAGCTTACCTTGGTGCACATGGACCTTTACCGGCTGCGCCATCCCGAAGAAGCGGAAGTGATCGGGGTGGAAGACCACTTTCAGCAGGATAAGATTTGTGTGATAGAATGGCCGGAGGTGGCGGCGGAGCTGCTGCCTGATGATGCTCTGGTTGTCGAGCTTAAGGGCAGCGGGGATGAGCCGCGCCGGATTATAATGAATTCCTCTGATTCCGGATGGGCAGAGCGGCTAAATACCTTCGCGGAGCCGTCTGTAGGGCTGATGCCTAGTAAGCAACAGTACTTAGGGGGATATGATGAAATACCTCACTCTTGATACGACCACTAAGGTTACCGCTTTAGCTTTGGCTGAGGATGGGCACCTGGTGGCAGAAGGCTTTTTACATACAAGCAAGACCCACTCAGAGCGCCTAATTCCCATGTTGGACCAGCTTGTGCATGCTGCTGCCTGGGAATTGACAGATTTAGAGCTGATTGGAGTTGTAAGGGGGCCAGGCTCATTTACCGGGATCAGGATTGGGATTGCGACCGCTCAGGGTTTGGCGCAAGTTTTGGAGATTCCCCTCATCGGGATACTTTCGCTGGAAGCCTTGGCTTGGGCCGGGTACGGACGGGCAGCAGAAGTTATCCCTATCCTCGATGCGCGTAAGAACGAGTGGTACACAGCGCGCTACCGCTGGCGTGCGGATAAAGCGCAGCCTGAATGTTTAACTGAACCGCGGGCTGCCAACCCTATGGCTTGGTTAAATGAGCTTAAGGGGCTGGGCGGGCCGTTCCTCTTTGCCGGGGATGCAGCGGGCAAGGCTCAGAGCCTAATTCAGGAAATCCTGGGTGTTAAGGCTTCTGTACTCCCGGAGTATGAAAGCCTGCCGCGGGGAGCTTACGCTGCTCAAGCTGTCTGGCACAAGTGGCAGGAACAGGGGAAAGGGGAAAAAATCGAGCCCTTTTATATCCGCTTGTCTGAAGCGGAAGTTAACTTGCGTAAAAAAGAGAGGCTTGGAGGAGACAG
The DNA here is from genome assembly GCA_027357125.1 of Clostridiales bacterium. Classification (GTDB taxonomy): domain Bacteria; phylum Bacillota; class Desulfitobacteriia; order Desulfitobacteriales; family Desulfitobacteriaceae; genus Paradesulfitobacterium. Next base: position 2,096 of record DAHVVW010000081.1, on the reverse strand, counting down.
GAAGGATGATCAGGTCTAATCATACCCAAGACCGCTCTGCGTACCCTTATAGTCAAGCAATTGTCCGCCCCATGACAGGAGCGGATTTGGATAAGGTAATGCACATCGAACACTCTTCTTTTACCACTCCTTGGTCACAGCAGGCCTTCGTAGCCGAGCTGCGGGATAACGAATATGCCCGTTATTTTTGTCTGGAGCTTGAGGGCAGAATAATCGGCTACATGGGGCTCTGGATCATTCTTGATGAAGGGCACATCACTAATGTGGCGATAGAACCACAGTACCGTAGTCAGGGCTGGGGAAAACACCTCATGCGTTCAGTGATCAGAAATGTGCTCGCCGAAGGAGTTGAGCGCATGACCCTGGAGGTGCGCGTCTCTAACTTGGAAGCGCGGAGGCTGTACGAGCTTCTGGGTTTTAAGGAAGCCGGGGTACGCAAAGGGTATTACTCAGATACCCGGGAGGACGCTCTCATTATGTGGCTGGAATTGTCATAAGAGTATTAAATTTGCAAACGGCGGGTGGAGCATGAACGATATTTACATATTGGGCATAGAGACGAGCTGTGATGAGACTTCGGCTGCGGTGGTGCGTAACGGTCGGGAGATTCTGAGCCACATCATTTCCTCCCAGGTTCGGACACATCAGAAATACGGAGGTGTAGTGCCTGAGATAGCCTCGCGCGAACACAGTCTTCATTTTGAGCCGGTAGTGCAAACCGCTCTCAAAGAAGCCAAGCTAGGGTTTGATGAGCTTGACGGAATTGCCGTAACTTATGGACCGGGCTTGGTGGGCTCGCTCCTGGTCGGAGTGGCAGGGGCTAAAGCAATGGCTTATGCCGCGCGCGTTCCTTTACTGGGAATCAACCATCTTGAAGGGCATGTTTATGCGAATTTCCTGGAGGCTAAGCTTAAGTTTCCTTTATTAGCTTTACTGGTATCGGGCGGGCACACTAATCTGATCTTATTTCAGGGACATGGGGATTTTAAAGTACTTGGCCGCACGCGTGATGACGCTGCAGGTGAGGCTTTGGACAAAGTGGCGCGGGCACTGGGACTCGGTTATCCGGGCGGCCCTCAGATACAGCAAGCAGCTGCAGGGGGAAACCCAAGAGCTTTTGAGTTCCCGCGGGCTATGCTTGAACCACAGAGCCTTGACTTTTCCTTTAGCGGGATGAAGTCAGCTGTGCTTAACACGCTCAATTCTGCACGCATGAAAGGGGTAACGCTTGAGATTTCAGAGCTGGCAGCTTCATTCCAGCAGGCGGTTGTTGATGTGTTGGTAAGGAAAACTCTCATGGCGTTAGCACAGATGCCGGTAAAAACCGTTGTTTTGGCCGGAGGCGTGGCCGCTAATGCTCTGCTGCGTCAAACCCTGAAAGAAGAACTGGACAAGCGGGAAGTTCGCCTCGTTTATCCAAAACCCCTGCTCTGTACGGATAACGGTGCCATGATAGCCGCTGCTGGGTATTACCGCTACCTAAGGCAGGATTTTGCCCCTTGGACGCTCAACGCCGTGCCTGGGCTTAGTTTGGCATAAAGTTTCATGTTGAATCCTGTCGAATCGTGTAGGAGTTCGACCCAACATTTGTTCTGTGGATATTCTGTTCTGTGGATAATGTGGATAACTTTGTGAATAACTATGGAATGCGGGTTTGCGCTTTTCCTTCCTTTGGGGATAAAAAGTATATAGTTACCCACAGTTCCTGTGGATAATGTGGATAAGCGCGTACTTCATGCTTGAAATCAAGGAGATTTATGGGGATAAGTTATGAATATCTTGACCGAACAGCAAAGCGGCTTCGCATAATCCAGTATTTTTTATAAAGTAATACAATTCATTGAGTTTTTCTTTGTATAATTGATGTATAAAGCAGGAATAAACTAGAAAGTAGCGAATAAAAACATGGCAATACTAAGTGAAAAAATCAACAAGCGCTGGGGGTGGAAATATGGGCTCAGATCATAAGCAAAAGTCGATGCCTACAATGCTTAAAATACTAATTACGATGCTTTCTATGGGGATTTTAATGGGGTTAGTATTTCCCTTATTTGCAAAACTGTTTGTTGACATTAAGAATGGAAGAGCCGCATTGT
>DAHVVW010000080.1 GCA_027357125.1 Clostridiales bacterium | reverse complement strand
TTCGGAAAGTTTTTTCAAGAAATTACTCTTCACTTCATGGGTAAGCATTTTTAGTTCGCTCTTAAAAAATCCTCACCTTCGATACTTCTCGATTTCCATCCCCAACTTTTTAATCCGATACTGCAGGCTTTGGCGCAAAATTCCTAGTTCTTTGGCCGCTTGACTGACATTGCCGTTGTACTTTTTAAGGGCGTCAGCAATCAAAGTGCTCTCAGTATCCATTAAGGAGTGGTTGAGCTGAAGGATACCTGCTTCAGCTGTCTTCTTCTGACCAAGGGCCGACTCCAGATTCTGACGCAGATACATCGGGAGCTGCTCGCGTGTCAGCCATTTATCATCTCCGGACATACAAACCATGCTTTCCACTGCATTTTCCAGTTCCCGGATGTTGCCTGACCAGCGGTATTCCTCAAATGCACGCGTAAGCTCAGGATCGAGTTTCTTCAGGCCATAGTCTTCAGAATGCTTCCTCAGGAAAAATTCCGTTAAGAGCGGAATATCTTGCTTGCGTTCGCGCAAGGGCGGCAAGTACAGGGAGATCACTGACAGACGGTAAAACAAATCCTCTCTCAACATGTGTTCCTGCAGGCAAGTGAGCGGATCGACATTAATCGAGCTGATAATCCGGCAGCGCAGGGCGATTTCCGTCACACTTCCAACCTTGCGGAAGCTCCTTTCTTGCAGCGCGCGCAGGAGTTTCGCCTGCAGCCCAATGCTCATAGAGTTGATCTCATCCAGATAGAGTGTGCCCTCGCCCACATACTCAAATAAGCCGGTGGTTGGCACTGCGCCCGTATACGCACCCTTGACCGCGCCAAAGAGCATCGTTTCCAAGAGGTTTTCCGGAATCGCGGCACAGTTAAGCGCCACAAACGGCTGTGAGCCGCGCGGGCTGCCGTTGTGGATGCTCTGAACAAGCAATTCTTTGCCTGTGCCTGTTTCTCCGTAGATTAAGATGTTGGCCGAACTGGTCATGGCCCGCTGCGCACCCTCGATCACGGTCTGGATGGCTTTGCTTTTGCCGATGATATCCCCGAAAGTATAATAAGCCCCTTGACCGGGACGGATGTTTCCTGTTTTCTTCTTAGCTATAGCCTGTTCCTGAGCCGGCAAGTTGAAGCCTTTCTCCTCGCCCTTAGTATCCTGAAGCTCAAAGGTGCGCGTAAGAATTTCTTTAATGTGCGTGAAATCCCGGCATACGGAATATACGCCGAGCAATTCATCCCCTTCCAAAATAGGCACGGTTGTAGCTACGGAATGAACTTCTTGCCCTGTATTGGTAAAATACTTCTGGTACATCTCCGCAAGAGGCTGTGCCGTCTGTGAAACCCGCAAGTGCTCGCTTGTCTCCGGAGATTCCCGGTAAAGCTGAGTAATGTGTTTGCCCAAGGCGTAGCCAGGATCAAGCCCTTCCAAGGTAGCTAGTTCCTGATTATAAAAAATGACGTACCCGGCAGGATCTGTCACCAATACTCCTTCGTGAATCGAGTTAAGAATAGTCTCATAGATCTTAACTTTTTTACGCAAAACCTCTACTTCATTGACCGGCCTGATGCTAACCCGATATCCCCCTCGGTCGGCAGGAAGCGGCCTAGCATGAAGAATTAAGAGTTGGCCTTTCCAGGCAATGATTTTCGAAACAGTGTACGCCGGAATCGTCGAAACCGGAATGCCCAGGACTTTTGGCTGCGTGTTCATGTCTTCAAAATAGCGGTTGGCCGCCCCTGAACAGGATTGCAGATGCAAAAAACGGTCAAATATCAGAACGGCCGGATACCCATTATCTTTCAGAGAAACACTGCGTCTAAATTTCATTTGCTTTCAATGTCCTTTCTATACCGAAACCGCCAGGCACGGCTGCACTATGATGAGAAACCAATAATTAGTTCGCGTTTTGATGTGTCTCTTCCTGCAGATTTTGAAATAAAACGCAAATTTTTTTGCACTTATATAACCTAATTGCGCAAAGATATTTGGCAATTGTAAGAGGATGTAAAAAACGAACGGACTCTCTCTGAGAAGTCCGTTTTGTACTCATATTTTGGGTTTAGTACCGAATTAGGGTTTGCACTTGATTTTAAGGTTTTACAGGTCTACCGGTTCTCCCACACCTTTTTCCCTTTTTTGATCACGGCGTCCACAGGGTTATTGCCGAAGTGGTAGGGGAGATAGTTCAAGTTGGGCACATCGAAAATGAGCACATCAGCCTGTTTCCCCGCTTCCAGGCTCCCCACCAGGCCAGCTCTCCGAAGGGCATGAGCTGCATTAATCGTAGCAGCAGTAAGAGCCTCTGCTGGAGAAAGTTTCAAGTAGAGGCAGGCCAAGGTGAGCACCAAGGACATGGATTCAGTCGGGGATGAACCCGGGTTAGAATCTGTAGCCAAGGCCACCGGCACTCCGGCTGCCACCATATCCCTAGCCCTTGCATATGAGTTCTTGGCCAAGTTAAAGGATGTGGCCGGGAGTAAAACGGCTATGACTCCGGCCTGGGCCATATCTTTAATCCCTCTGTCAGACGCCTGGAGCAAATGGTCAGCGCTCACTGCCTCTATTCTCGCTGCCAGCTCCGCTCCCCCCGCTGCTTCCAGCTCATCCGCATGGATTTTGGGCCTAAAGCCCAATTCTTTCGCCCTAGCTAAAATCCGTTCGCTCGACTCCAGGCTAAAAACACCAGGCTCACAGAATACATCGCAGAACTCAGCTATCCCTTGACCAGCAACTTGCGGCAGCATTTCCTCAACGATGGTCTTAGTAAACTCTTCTTCACTGGAACCTGGCGGCACGGCGTGCGCCCCCATGAAAGTTGGCACGAGGTCAAGGACTTCTTCCTTATTCAACTCAGCGATCAGCCTTAAGGCCCGCAGTTCTTCTTTAAGGCTTAAACCGTACCCGCTCTTTACTTCGGCAGTGGTAGTCCCTAAGCTCAGCATCGTACGCAGGCGTTTCTTGGTCTGTGCTTTAAGTTCCTCATCTGTGGCAGAGGCCGTGGCACTCACGGTAGAGAGAATGCCGCCGCCCTGCTTTAAGATTTCTAAATAAGGCACTCCGGCCAGCTTTAAGGGCAGCTCATTTTCGCGCGAACCACCATAAAGAACATGGGTATGGGGATCGACAAAACCAGGAGTTACCACTTTTCCTCTGGCATCCAGGCGTTCGGTGTCCGGACCAACCCATCCTTCCCGTTCCAGGTCGGCAGTTGTCCCCACCGCCGCAATTTTATCCCCGACAATCGCCACGGCCCCATCTTCGATCAACCCGACCTCATCCATTGCGCTTCCACGCGCCGGTTCTGCTGAATATCCCCTGACCGTAGCCAGGTAGCGGGCAGAGTGAATAAACAAATCCGCATACGGCATCCAAACACCGCCCTTCTAAAACCTAAATACCCTCTTTTCCAAAATCTGCTCGTACGAAAAATCACCTAATTTCAAGTAGTACGAAGCCACATCAAGCATGCTGTCAAGCGGTACCAAGCCCACGATCTCGCTCCCGATCACAGGCACGCCGTAGTGAGCCGCTTCTGCCTTAATGTACTCCATCGCCCGGTACAGAGGAGTTGCCTGGGTATCTACCATGTTCATGGAGATCTGCACCATTCCCTGCGCGGCCAGCTCAACTCCCAGCGCTTTAATATTGACAAACCCGCCGGAGCTGCCACGGATACCTTTAGCAATCGCTTTGGCAATATCCAAGTTGGTAGTGCCTAAGTTGATGTTGAATGCAACCAAGGGCGGACGGGCGCCAATGGCAATCGCCCCGGCTTTCCCCATGACACTCGGGCCATAATCAGGTTTGCGTTCCGGAGTGTTAATGCTTTCTTTAATGCCCTCGTACTGTCCCCGCCGTACTTCGGCCAGGTTGCGCCTTTCCGGCCGGGTAGCCGCCCGCTCATACAGATAAACGGGAATATTAAGTTCTTGCCCCACCCGTTCCCCGAGCTTGCGCGCTAACTCCACACACTCGTCCATCGTAACTTCGCGTACCGGGACGAAAGGACAAACATCCGTGGCACCCATGCGCGGGTGCTCTCCCTGATGCCGGCCAAGGTCGATCTTGTCCGCAGCCTTCACGATTAGCCGCCACGCCGCTTCCAAAACTCCTTCCGGCTCCCCGATAAAGGTTATGACCGTCCGGTTATGATCGGCGTTGCTCGAATAATCAAGCAAGGTTACCCCAGGGACTTTCTTTACTTCCCCGACGATTTCTTCCACCACATCCAGCCTTCGGCCCTCACTGATATTTGGAATACACTCTACTACTTTAGCCATTCAAGTCACCGTCCTAACTAGATTGCCCTGAAAAAGTTCAACAGCGTCCGATATTTCCAAGCGAATCCCTTCGCAGCGATAAATCAAGGTGCGACTTTGATTGCGGAATAGCAGACGCCATCAACGGAAAACGCATGCCTATAACGCTTTGGCGGCTGCCCGCAGTCAAACAAAGCACATTCTTCTGTTACCGATGCAGGGTGAGCGGGAAATTCGGACGCGGCAGAACTTATTTCCCCATCTTCTTAAACATGCCTTTGACCAAGTCCTCCACCAGCGCTTCCTGCGGGATATACGGCAGGGTAATGTGCCCTTGCCCCTGGTAGCGCTCGTTAAACTCGATGCTGGTTTCGATCGAATGCTGGTTGCGCGCCCAAGAACGGCGGGCGACTCCGCCCATCACGTCCCAGAGCAAGGCTGACTTAATAATATTATCCACGCGCTCACTGCCATCGAGCACCAGGCCGAAACCGCCGTTGATCGCTTTGCCGATCCCGACCCCGCCCCCGTTGTGCAAGGCCACCAGGCTCATGCCCCGGGCAGCATCTCCGGCAAAAGACTGTATTGCCATGTCAGCCATGACATTGCTGCCGTCTTTAATATTCGCAGTTTCACGGAAAGGAGAATCAGTGCCGCTCACATCATGATGATCTCGCCCCAGCATTACCGGCCCGATCTCTCCGGTACGCACCATGTCGTTAAACTTAAGCGCAATTCTGACCCTGCCTTCCGCATCCTGGTACAGAATACGCGCCTGCGTCCCGACCACTAATTTATTTTTGTCCGCATCCTGAATCCAGACATAATTATCTCGATCCTGACCCCGGCGGTTCGGATCAATACACGCCATCGCCGCCTGATCTGTCTTAAACAAATCTTCACTCTTGCCGCTTAGACATACCCAGCGGAACGGGCCATAGCCATAGTCGAACAGTTCCGGACCCATGATATCTTCTACGTAAGACGGGAAAATAAAGCCGTCTTTCTCGTCCACGCCGTTTCTAGATATTTCCTGAACTCCGGCATCAAAGATAGCCTTCATAAAAGCATTGCCATAGTCAAAGAAGTAAGTGCCGCGTTCAGCCAGAATTTTAATAAGCTCAAAATGACGTCTTAAACTTTTATCCACAAGTTCGCGAAACCTCTTGCGATCTGTAGCCAAGAGACGGGTGCGTTCCTCAAAGCTTACCCCCTGCGGACAGTACCCGCCGTCATAGGCCACGTGGCAGGAGGTCTGGTCCGAAAGCAAATCCACATGGATCTTGTTTTTAACCGCATATTCCAAAAGATCGACCACATTCCCATGGTAGGCAATGGACATGGCCTCTTTCTTGTCCATGTATTCCCTGGCAATCCGGAAAACCTCGCTCAGGTCTGCCGAAGCTTCCTTGACCCAGCCTTGATCGTGCCTGGTCTTAATGCGGGATGCATCAACTTCGGCCACAATCCCGACCCCGTTGGCGATTTCAATCGCTTTAGGCTGAGCTCCACTCATTCCGCCTAAGCCGGAAGAAATAAAGAGGCGTCCTTTTAGATCCCCGTCCTGCGGCATTCCGAGTTTGAGCCGACCCGCATTAAGCAGGGTGTTAAAAGTCCCGTGCACAATCCCTTGCGGCCCAATGTACATCCAGCCGCCCGCCGTCATCTGCCCGTAGTTCGCTACCCCCATCTGCTCGGCAGTCTCCCAATCCTCCTGGTTGTCAAACATCCCGACCATGATGGCATTCGTAATGATGACACGGGGAGCTTCCTGCTTCGACGGGAACAGTCCCAGCGGATGCCCTGATTCCAGCACCAGGGTTTGTTCATTGGTCATAATCTCCAGGTACTTTTTTATCAGGCGGTACTGGAGCCAGTTTTGACAGACACTGCCCGTTTCCCCGTAAGTTACGAGTTCGTATGGGTAAAGAGCCACGTCCAAGTCCAGGTTATTGTCAATCATCACCTGAAAAGCCCTGCCCTCAAGGCAGTTTCCCTTGTATTCCTCAATTGGCTTGCCGTAAATGCGCCCTTGCGGATGGAAGCGGTAAGCGTAAATCCGGCCCGTGGTCCGCAACTCTTCCAAAAATTCCGGAGCCAATACCTCATGAAGTTCTTCCGGCACGTAGCGAAGGGCATTCTTCAAAGCAGTTTTAGTCTGCTCCGGCGTCAGCTTAAAACCGCGGTCCGGAGCGCGGCGAATTCCTTCTGCGAATTTCGGGTATTCAGGCAAGACCGGATCAAGCTTGACTGTCATAGCCTTAGCAATGTCAAGGTTGCTGATCATCTTTTATCCCCTCCTTAAAACCCTAGAGCATCGATGAACTTGTCCTGGAAATCTCCCCAGATATAGTTACAGTAGCCCCGAAGGGCTACTGTAAAAAACACTCTTTAGCTTAGGAGTACAGCCCGTTGCGGTGTAATGTTAAATAATTCATGCAATAGGAGTCTTTGCCCAAGAGGGCCTGCGAACCATAAACAAAACCCATCATCGTCTTGTCAAGGGGATCGAGGATGTAGCTGTCCATGCCCATGGTCATGGTTTGCACCATGAACAGCTGATTTAACACTTTGCGGTTTGGCAATCCGTAGGAAATGTTGCTCAGGCCGCACACCTTGTGCACATTCGGAAACTCCTTGGAGATAAGCGCCACAGTCTCTAATACTTCCAGACCGGCATTGTCGCCGGTACTGACCGGTTTGACCAAGGGATCGAAGTAAATATCATCCTCAGCCACCCCGGCTGCGGTTAGGTTCTTATGCAGGGTGCTGACAACACGCATGCGGTCGTCCGCAGTCTCCGGCATCCCGGTATCATCCATGCAGAGGGCTACAACTTTGGCTTTATACTTTTGCACCAGCGGCAGGATTTGTCCGTAGCGCTCTTTTTCCGCCGTAATGGAGTTGATCATGGGCTGTCCGTACTTGGCTAAAGATAAACCCTTCTCGATCGCTTTCGGATCCGGGCTGTCAATACACAAAGGAGCTTCCACAGCTTCTTGCACCAGGTTCACCAGCCATTCCATAATCTCTACTTCATCATACACCCTGGTACCACAGTTCACATCAATGTAATTGGCTCCTGCCTCCAGCTGGGCTTTGGCAATCTGTTTAATGTACTCGCCGTCTTTGTTCTCGACCGCTTCTCTAATCGCTTTGCGGCTGGTGTTAATCAGTTCCCCGATAATTAACACTAAAGTTACCTCCCGTCAGTTTCAATACTCATACCTTATTACTATCTAATTACGTCAAAGCCTTAAGCTTATTTTGCGGAAAGCTGTTTGCACAGATCCGTGGCCGCAGCAGCATCAGGAGCATAGCCATCAGCCCCGATTTGATCAGCAAAGGATTGAGTTACAGGAGCACCGCCGATGATAATTTTGACACTGTCGCGCAGTCCTTCTTCTTTCAGAGCGTCAATCGTATCTTTCATGGAAAGCATGGTAGTGGTCAGGAGAGCGGACATGCCGATAACCTGAGGCTTATGCTCTTTCACAGCTTCGACAAATTTTGCCGGAGCAATGTCAACTCCGAGGTCGACAATTTGGAAACCGGCGCTTTCGAGCATCATGTTAACTAATTTTTTGCCGATATCGTGCAAATCCCCTTTAACCGTACCAATCACCACTTTGCCGGCAGTTGGCATATTGCTCTCAGCGATCAGGGGCTTAACCAGTTCGATTCCAGCAGCCATAGCTTTAGCAGACATCATAACTTCCGGCACGAACATATCCCCGGCTTTGAAACGAACACCCACCACGTTCATGCCTGGCATTAAACCATCGTTAATAATGCTGACGGGATCAACATTATCATCAATCATTTTCTGGGTGAGGGTTTTGACACTTGCA
>DAHVVW010000007.1 GCA_027357125.1 Clostridiales bacterium | reverse complement strand
GGGAGCACCGAGCGTTTGAAAGTGTCTTCCACCTGGGCGAGCAATAAGGCCCCGAAATAAGCGCTTACCAGGAGATAGATGATGCCTATACCTTTTGCCATCCATTTACCGAATACTGCTTCCGAAATCTTGATTAAGTTCTGGCCCGGGTAATCTCTGGCCAAGGCCAAAACCATCAATCCCAGGGGCACAGCCAGTCCATAAGCAGGGAGCACAGCCATCCAGCCGTCCCTGCCCCCGATACCCATGACAGTCTGGGCTATGGGGAAAAAAGTCGTACCCATCAAGACACCGGCCCCCAGCACCATGAACTGGTGTGCGGAAATCCTCTCCATCACTCCCCCCCTCCCCGCGGCTCATCGACATCTGAAATTTGGGGCCGCCTTTTCATAGCCCACCAGGGAGCACGTACAAAAGTGTCCTGGAGCAGGGTTCGGATTCTCAGGGGTGCGACCGGGCTGAAGTATGGATGTCCGAAAGAGCGCATGCTTAGCAAGTGGATGAGTAATCCGTATAAGCCTATGCCTATACCAAAAAACCCAAACGTCCCCGCCAGGATCATCAGCGGAAAGCGGATCAGGCGCATAGCGATAGCCAGGTCGTAGTAGGGTATGGAATATGTGGCTATGGCTGTGAGCGCAACAATGATTACCATTTGGGGGCTGACCAGGCTGGCTTTGACCGCCGCATCCCCGATTACGATCGCACCCACGATCCCGATCGTCTGGCCAATCGGCTTCGGCAGCCTCAGTCCGGCCTCCTGGATAATTTCGAGCGCAAAAGTCATGAGTAGTGCTTCCAGCAGCGCAGTCACCGGCACCCCTGACCTCCCGGCCGCGATGCCCAGGGCCAAGGTAGTAGGAATTATTTCCTGGTGAAAGGTCGCGACAGCTATATAAATACTCGGGGCCAATAGGGCTACAAACACCCCCAGATAGCGAATAAAGCGCACCAAAACAACAATTACCGCTTTTTCATAGTAATCTTCCGATACCTGCATAAACTGTATAAAAACAGCCGGAACCATAAGAGCGATGGGTGTGCCGTCCACTAATATTCCCACTTTCCCTTCCAACAGCCCCGCCGCCAGGACATCAGGCCGTTCCGTGTGCCGTACTTGGGGGAAAGGGGTATAGGGAACATCCTCGATCATTTCCTCGATATACGCAGACTCAAGGATACCGTCAATCTTTATCCTCTGCAGGCGTCTCATTACCTCCTGAACAATATCCGGCTTCGCCAGTCCCTCAATATAGGTTACTACGATATCAGTCTTGGTCAACTCCCCGATTTTCAGGGAATGCATGCGCAGGGAAGGGTGTTTGATCTTGCGACGCAAGAGTGATGTGCTTGTACGTAATGTCTCAGAAAAGCCCTCCCTGGGTCCACGCACCACAGCCTCTGTTTCCGGTTCAGTTACCCCGCGGTTGGCCCAGCCCCTGGCTCCTACGACTAAAGCCTCTGCTGTTTCCCCGAAAAAGAGCACCGCATCCCCGGAGAGGATCGTATCAACCGCATCCCCCGTCTTATTTATAATCTTAAGTTCGATCGCAGGGGCTAAGAACTTGAAAACGGTCGCGAGCGCATTGGCAACCGTCATTTGTTCAAGCTCTTTCTGACCCGCAAAATCTACCATTAGCACCCGCAGGATAAAAGTATCTAAAAGCAGTTTGTCTATGAGGCCGTCCACCGCGACTAGGGTACAGGGAATCTCTTCTTTCCCGCGTAAACTAAACTCCCGGAAAATAACATCCGTGCTTTGGCCCAAAATCGTTTGCATCAGTTTGGGTGAAAGGGGCTTGCCTAACTCGGAATCCACCGGCAGAGGGGGAACTTTGCGAATCTGGCGAACATGGGGCCTCGAAGTAAGATCTGAAAGCATTTTTATCCAACTGCGCATCTTTTTCCCTCCCTATCCAGCTTATTGTGTTCCTCCCTTGGGCGGGTTATACACAAGAAAAAAGACTGGCTTCGCAAGTTTGCGTTAAGCCAGTCTTAAAGTTGTTTCATATAGCGTTTGAGCTCATCATAGAAGTTTTCTCGAGTACCCGCGAGGATAATGATAATGGTCTCATCATTTTCTTCAATTATGATATAAGCGAGCTCATAGTTTGTTTTGTTATAGAAAACATCATATGCGTAAACGCCGGAGAGGTCGCCCGTTTTCGGATTGCCAATATACGGATTTCCCAAGATTTCATCAATAGCTTTTTGAAAAGCGGTCTTGAGTGGCTTTTCTTTGAGCTTTTTAAGAAAACGCGCGGCAGGAGGTAATATAACCAGCCTATACATTATTATCCTCCGTACCGAAAACATCCTCATAGGTGGAAGCTTGGGTTTTGCCGGCTGCGGCAAGACGGGCTTCATCAAGCAGGCGCTCTACAGCGGGACGAATTTCACGGCGTGTCTCCTTGAACTTGGCGAGAAGCTCCTGCCCAGAGAGTCCCTGGGAGATTAAATCGGCAAGAATTTGTTCATCAAGTTCCCCGCCCCCTTCCCGAACAGGACGTATAACAATAGCATTATTTTGGACATAGCATTCAACCTCTTTTTCAATGCCAAGGCTATTAAAGAACTCAATAGGAATAGTAATTTGGCGCTTCTTAGATACGGAAATACGCCTTTTAAGCATAGTACTACCTCCCATTAAAACTGTGAGTGACATTAAACATTCATCCTCTCTTTACTTAGTATATGTTATGGTTAACCTTAATATACAAATTTTCTTTGAATTTATTATATCAAAGAAACAAGGAAAGATCGACGCAAATCTGGCGAAAAAAGACTGGCTTCGCGAGTTTGCGTTAAGCCAGTCTTTATACTTTATCACCGTGCGGCGAGAAGACTCCCAGTTCACTTCTTCACGGCCTGATTTACCTTGCCGACCGTGATGGCGGCGTCAGGGCAAACGAGTTCACACATATTGCAGGCGATGCAGGGAATTTCCTCTTTCACGTGCGGGGCCGGGGTGCCATAGACCCCTAACTTGTCCGACCATTCCAGGGTCCTTACCGGGCATTTCTCAATGCAGAGACCGCAGCCCTTGCACAGGTGCGGGAAAACCGTCCACACCGCTTTCGGTCCTTCAATCGTTATCGCATTATCCTTTAAGGACATAATAGTCCCTCCTTTCTCCGGACTTCACATGATCCTACAGAATATCTGTTTCCCGTCGATAGCGTTAATTGCCTCAAAACGGGTTAATGACAACCCGTTTTACTTCCCGGCTAACAGTTCCTTCATCACTTGCGCGCCGCGCTCTAGGGCTTTATGGTTTAACTCGCGCAACTTGGGATTCTGTTCAAATTTATATCCTAGTTTTCTCTCTAAAGCCTGTTTAGCCTCGTCTAAAGTAAGCACTCCGGTAGCTTCCAAGGTTGCCCCTAAGATCATGACATTAAAGACGCGGGGATGCAGCTCTTCCTTGGATATTTTCAAGGCCGGAATTGCCAGGACTTTAGCCCCGTTTTTAGGCAAGGATTCCTCCACACCCTCAATTGATGCATCATAGATAAAAATGGTCTGCGGCCCCACATACTGCTGAGTGCGCACAACCGCTCTGTCACTTAAGGCAATGACAATATCCCCTGTTTCAAACTTGGGCGCGCCGATCCTCTCATCGGAAATCTGACAGAAAGCGATGGAAACCCCGCCGCGCTGTTCCACACCGAAGTTCGGAATGTACAGGGCTTCTTTGCCCTCATCGTTCGCTGCGTTAGTCATGATTTGCGCCACAGACTGAACCCCTTGGCCGCCTTCACCGGCTAAAGCAATCTTCACGACTTTTGCCATGGCTCTACTCCTCCTTCTTGCCTGGGACTTTAATTTCCCCGACTTTGAAGTATTTGGGCATTTCCTGCTCCACGAAATGCCAGGTGTCTTTGGCATTTGTGCTCCAGTTCGTCGGGCAGGTAGAGAGAATCTCGACGAAGGAAAAGCCGTTCCCGGCCATTTGGTTTTCAAGCGCACGTTTGATATACGTGGTAGCCTGGCGCACATTGGCCACGGTGCCACGGGCCACATAAGCCCCTTCGCGGGCAATGGCCGCTACCATCTCCGGTCCCTGCATCGGCATACCTGTAAGCTCAGGGTCGCGTCCGTACGGAGATGTTTCTGTCTTCATGCCCGGGAGCGTGGTAGGTGCCATCTGCCCTCCGGTCATACCGTAGTTGGCATTGTTCACCAGGATTGCAGTCATTCTCTCATTGCGCATCGCCGCATTCACAAGGTGCTGGGAACCGATCGCATAACCGCCCCCATCACCCATGTAAGCAACCCCGACCCGGTCTGGACGGGCCCGTTTAATCCCGGTAATTACCGGAGTGGTACGTCCGTGGTGAGTCTGGACCGTGTCCACGTTAAAGAAGTCCCAGGCTAACAGGGAACAGCCGATATCACACCCGAACACTACTTTATCCTGAATTCCAAGCTCGTCAATCGCCCGGCCCAGGGCTTTCAAGACCAGGCCATGGCCGCAGCCCGGACAAAATTTATGTGGCTTGGTTTCTTCCCGCCAAGATTTAGGCATAGATAATTCTATTGACACTTTAATTTACCCCCTTCCCTATTTCGTTAACAAGGCTTTGACTTTGTCCACAACCTCTTCACTGGTCACACCGACGCCGGGTTTAAGCAGCCCTTCAATCGGCAAGGTGCTGGCACCGTAGAGATTTTGACGCACAAGCTTTACCAGTTGCCCCTCGGCGGACTCTACGACCAGGAGGAGCTTGGCACTTCCTATCGCTTGGCTCAGGTCTTCAGCCGGGAACGGGCGCAGGGTTATGGGCCGGAAATACCCCACTTTAATCCCTTCGGCCCGCAGTTCGCGTACAGCCATTTTGCAAGAGCGGCTCACCACTCCGTGGGAAATGACCACAATCTCGGCATTCTCACAGTCGAACTCCTCATGCTCCACGAGTTCAGGCGCGATGCGGTCATATTCTTGCTGATAGTCCTTGATGATGGCATAGAGCTCTTCTTCCGTGTTAAAGGTGTTGCGCAGGTGGGAAGGATTGCGGTCCACTCCGGGCATCCCTTCCTGTCCGACCATGGGTACGGTCGGAACCATCTTGACCCCGCGTGCTTCCGGGTCATAAATGGTTAAAGATTCGCGCATCTTGGCCTGATAGCCGTCTCCCAGAACAAAAGTCGGGAAACGATATTTCCAGGCTGTATTAAAAGCTTTAATCGTATAGTCAAATAAGTCTTGATGCGTTGCGGTCGAGTATACGATGCGGTGCCCTTCCCCGTTGCCGCCGTAAGT
Source organism: Clostridiales bacterium (assembly GCA_027357125.1). Classification (GTDB taxonomy): domain Bacteria; phylum Bacillota; class Desulfitobacteriia; order Desulfitobacteriales; family Desulfitobacteriaceae; genus Paradesulfitobacterium. The sequence goes on along the minus strand of DAHVVW010000007.1, from coordinate 10,477 downwards.
CGTGAGGGTAACCTCCTGCTGCGAATAAATAACGGTAGCGGTAGATGGGCCTCCCCGCTGCTGAATAACCATCACAGTTGGAATCCGCATCATTTCTGCCATTGAAAGAGATTCCTGCATCAGAATATTGCCAGGCCCGCCTGTAGCCGTAAAAGCGCGGGCACCGGAAAGCACCCCTCCTACAGTGGTGAAGCCTGCAGAAATTTCATCTTCAGTTTGCAGGAACTTCTTGTCGAATTTCGGCCCTAAGCGGGTCCAATAATGCATAATCTCATTCTGGGGCGTAATCGGATAACCGTACATAATATCAGCTTGAGCAGCCAGTGCAGCCCAGGCGACTACTTCATTGCCGGTCATGAACGCCCGCTTTTCCCCCTCAATTGGTTTAGCCATATTGAGTGTACACCTCCTGTATGTTGTAACGAATTGTAAAAGGGCGAAAAACCCATATTACCAAAGAAAGAATGCCTTCATACCCCGAGAATAAGCTCCCTCATTCTGACTCCTAAGTAGTTTACCAGAAAGCGCGCGGCATAAAGCGTTTGAGGTAACGCACCGGGTGTCCGCAGCCGTCTGATTCCCCTAATTCTTCCCTGAAACGCTCATCGGCGGTCGATGCAATTACCGGCATGCCTAGGGCTTCTCCCACTCTGCTTACAATTTGTGCTCCCTCAAGTATGTAAGCGACATCAGTGTCCTCACCCAAGTGGGAATTATTGATAAGCCCGTGCACCGGGCCTAATTCACGCACATAATCCAGCATATCCTCATAACTCCCGGTTAAAGGGCGTCCTAGGTTAAGTACCGCCAGAATGCGCAAGTCGGGTTCTTCCCAGGCTCCTTCAACGAGATTAAGCGCACGCGCCCCTTTAACCCCATACCCTATATCCATGATTATACTACCAGACCGTTTAAGAACCCAGCGCATATCCGGACGAATCACAGACCCGGCTTCCCCGAGGCCCATAGTTTCCGAGGTTGCCCAGGCCACTACTTCCAACCCATAACTCTTCAGTTCTTCCCGGATTGGTCTTAAAGTATAAACCGGTTCCACTGTGTCCAAATCCACAAGGGTTATAGGGTGTTCAGCCTCGGAATTATTAAGCAGCTCTAAAGCCCGATTAACTGCACATTCACTTTTGCCACTGGCATATTCCCCAACATATGCCTCCACTATTCTAGGCAGGCTTGTTCACTCCTTACTCTTCCCGGCAAAGAATTCTTCATCTATGTAAACCATGCCAAAGTCCCTACAGCAGCATAAAAGCAGGCCAAAGCTGGAGAAAAGCACGCCAAAATAAGTGGGGAACTATTGTTAAATAGTTCCCCCTGAATAGCAACAGTATACCCGTGTTTTTTTTTATTCGTCAAGAGTTTGCGCTCTAATATACAAATATTTCTGTCTATATCCCTAAGAACTGTAGAATGGACAGAGTAATCACGCCCGGAAACCCTAACAATCCGACTATTAGTATCGTAAACACATTAATCGGAATCTCTAAGCCCAAAATGCTTAAAAGCAAGTCAAGAACCCACAGGCCAACTATTCCCCCCAAGACATGAATCGCAGCCCTAAGGAAAATATTCGGCTGGCCCAATGAGGATCTTACGACCAACGCCATCAGCACAAGCAACAACCCGAGAAAGAGAAGTGTCACCGCCATTCCCCCGTTCGCACTCCATCTGAAGCAACTTTCACTAATAGATATGCATCAGAAGGACAAGTTTAGAACGTAGAAATTCGCTTACTTTTGCTCTTTATAACTTCAGGTATTACCAAGAGTCGAAACAGTCCACCGGACTGTTTCGCAGTAGCAGAGTCTACAAGCTCAATCCTTCGGCGAACAGCTTCACGCTGTTCGAGCATCCGGCGCGTGGTGCGATACAGTCCGGTGACATTAATCTCCGGTGGAGATTAATGCCGAGGGCGATTCTATAGAAGATACTCACCGCCCGAGGATATGTCTCGGCAAGACAGCTTGCCGGCAGGTTTCCAAGATAGTGTGAGCGATTACGGCAAACTAGCGGGCTTCCCGTGAAATATTGAGCAATACCCCGACTCCGAGCAGGGTAAAGACGAGCGAGGTTCCGCCATAACTTAGAAACGGGAGCGTGATTCCGGTCACTGGCAAAACCCCACTGACCACTCCCATATTAACCATCGCCTGGATCACTACCATCGAAGTCAGCCCCACAGCCAAGAGACCGGAAAAAGCGTCAGCTGCTCCCATCGCCACTTTGAAGCCGCGCCAGGCGAAGAGGAAAAAGAGCAAAACAACCAGCGTCGCTCCGATGAATCCCAGTTCCTCCCCGATCATGGCAAAGATAAAGTCCGTGTGGTTTTCAGGCAGGTACAAAAATTTCTGCTTGCTGTGTCCTAAGCCCAGGCCAAAGAGACCGCCCGGGCCGAGGGCCAGAAGAGCCTGAATCGTCTGATACCCTTTCCCTGAAGGATCAGCCCACGGGTCCAGAAAGGCGAGGATGCGCCGCATGCGATAAGGAGCAGCTGCTATGGCCGCCACCACCAAGAACAGGCCGACCCCGCCCAAGGCAGTGAGATGACCCGCTCTGGCTCCGGCCGCGATCAGCATAAAGAAAGTGGTCCCGGCTATCACCAACGTAGTACCCAAGTCTGGCTGCAGCATGATCAGCCCGGCAATTAATCCTAAAAGCCCTAAGACCGGCAAGAGCCCTTTGCGGAAAGAGCGAATTTTATAGGGCTGCAAAGCCAGGATGTGGGACATCACCAAAACCATTGCCAGCTTAATGATCTCTGAAGGCTGAACAGATAAGGGGCCTAACCCAATCCAGCGGTCTGCACCGTTGACTTTCCGCCCTACCCCCGGGATTTTCACCATAATCAGTAAGACAATGGCCAAATATAAAGCGGGTTTTGCCCATTTCCTTAGTAAGCGCAAGTCGAGGCGCATGCTCAGCACCATTGCTGCCAAACCAAGCGTGACCCAGATTCCCTCCATCTTGAGGAAATGATAAGGATCATTGTACTGTAAGTATCCTTTAACAGCACTGGAACTATAAACCATAATGACCCCTATGCTAAGCAGGGCTAGGATCGCCCACAATAAGATCATATCCGGTCGGCTTCGCCTCGGCATGCAAGTTCCCCCTTTACAATTTGGGTTCCCTATAATGCCTACGCACTAACTCCTTAAACAATTCCCCTCTTTCTTCATAACTCTTAAACATATCCCAACTTGTACAAGCCGGAGAGAGCAGGACCACATCCCCAGGAGAGGCCTCCGCAATCCCTTTCTCTACCGCATCCTCTAAAGAAGATGCACGCACAATCCGCTCCACTCCCTCATCCCGGGCTGCCTCTTCCATTTCTGCCGCAGCCTGTCCCAGCAAGACCAGGTGTTTCACTTTGCGCTTGACCAACTTCATAAATTCGTGGAAATCCAAGCCCTTATTCTTACCTCCGGCGATGAGAATCAGCGGGTCCTCAAAAGCCAGGAGCGCTTTCTCCGAAGCATTCGGATTAGTTCCTTTGGAATCGTTGATAAAGAGTATCCCATCGAAAATCCCAACCTTCTCCTGGCGGTGTTCCACTCCCGGAAATTCCCGCAGCACTTGTGCGATTTCCGGCCAGGTAAGCCCTAATTCGCTGGCGGCAGCAGCTGCGGCCATCACATTCTCAAGGTTATGGCTGCCCCGCAGTTGCAACGCCTGCCGCTCCACAATCTCAGTCCTCTCTCCCCCTTCGGCATAGACAATCTTGTCCTGCCACACGGAAATCCCATCAGGCAAGAAAGAAGTAGAACTGAAGTAGAGAACCCTCCCCTTCATTTCTCCCCCCAAGGAGCGTACCAGGGGGTCGTCCCAGTTAAGGATGGCTAAATCGGCAGGGGTTTGATTTTCAAAGAGCCGAGCTTTGACCTCTAAGTAATTCGCGAGCGTATGGTGGCGGTCCAGATGATCGGGCGTAACATTTAAAAAAATCCCAATCTGGACATGCAGCTTGTCAATGAACTCCAGCTGAAAACTTGAAAGTTCTGCGACCACGATTCCGTTTTCAGCCAGGTCTTCAACCTGCCCGCTCATCGCAAGCCCGATATTCCCCACCACCCTGGTCGGGCGACCGGTACGTTTGGCAAGCTCCCCGGCCAAAGTCGTGGTTGTGGTCTTGCCGTTGGTTCCGGTTATCCCCACACAGACAGCGGCGGAATCACGCATGGCCAACTCAACCTCGCTCCAGACCGGAACTTTCTCAGCCAGGGCCGCTTGAATAAAACCCTGCTCCGGGGACACTCCCGGAGAGAGCACGATCAGCTCAGCGCGGATCTCCTCCCACTCCGGCACCCGCGCCAGGAGTAGGTGGGCTTCATCAAGCCCCAGCTCCTCTATTCCCTGGAGCTTCTCCCTCTCCTGCCGGTCTGTTAAAAACACTTCTGTTTCCAATTTCTTAAGTTTAAGCACCGCGGCTTGCCCGCTGCGGCCCGCACCTACTACCAGAGCGCGTTTTCCTTGCCAGTTCACTGTTCATTCCTCCAATGTATGCGTTATCATATCTAACTAAGTGTCGGTATATAAGCGATCACCCCTAAGAGGGCGCAGATAAGAGCCGCTGACCAAAAAACTGCCACTACTCTCCATTCACTCCATCCCCCTAGTTCAAAGTGGTGGTGGAGCGGGCTCATGCGAAATACCCGTTTCCCGGTTGTCTGGAACGAGATAACCTGAATGATTACGGAGAAGGCCTCAGCCACATACACCCCGCCCACAAGCAAAAGAATGAGTTCACTTTTGCTGATCACAGCGAGGCTGACCAGAGCCCCACCCAGAGCCAGGGAACCGGTATCTCCCATGAAGACCCGCGCCGGGTATGCGTTAAAGCGGAGAAAACCCAGACAGCCACCCGCCACAGCCGCAGCAAAAACCGCCAGGTCGGACTCATGCGCCAAAACCGCAACCCCTCCCTGCACAGACAAAAGAACCGCGATCAAGACAAAGCCCAGGGACGCAATCAGAGTTGTCCCCGCTGCCAGACCATCCAGTCCGTCCGTTAGGTTAACAGCATTATTGATGCCCACGATAATAAAAGCAGTAAGAGGATAGTAAAATAAGCCGATATCCAAGTGAATGCCGGTAAAGGGAATGGTAATGTCTGTCCCCCTGCCCAAGGCTTTAACAGCTACGATAGCCAAAATAAACGCCAGAGCAAGCTGACCCAGAAGTTTCTGATAAGCGCGCAAACCAAGGGAACGCCGCATGACCACTTTGATAAAATCATCAATAAATCCAATGAGTGCAAAGCCTAGTGTGCCGCCGACCAGGACGATCATTTCCAGCGAGGTCGGTTCTTGGGCAGCCAGGAGGGAAGCAGTCACAATCCCGACCAGGAAGATAATTCCTCCCATCGTCGGGGTGCCCGCCTTTTGCAAATGCCTTTCCGGACCATCCTTGCGGATGCTCTGACCGAATTTTAGAATACGCAGCACCGGGATGACAAACGGTCCCAAAACCAGGGTAATGATCAAGGCCAGCCCCGCTGCTAACAAGATACGCTCAGACATCAAATGATCCTTCCTTCTCCTACCCGCGGGTTCCCGGAAACGTGCTTAAGTCCGGCGGTCACTTCCTCCATCTTCATCCCCCGCGACCCTTTAATCAAAACCCAGGTCGGCTGCCTTCGGCGGTTAAGGACGTCTTTAGCCAGCGCAACCCCTTCTTCCCTGGTCACACAGGTGTGGACCCTCTCCGGAGACAGCCCAACTGCCAGCGCTCCCCGGGCAATGTCCTCCGCCAGAGCCCCTACCGTAATTAACTCGCTAACCCCCAGAGCGGCCAGAGTTTCCCCCACTGAGCGGTGCCCGTGTTCACTCTCTGCACCCAGTTCGTACATCTCCCCCAGAATCGCCAGCGTATCATTATCCTGAGCCCGTTCTTTCAATACCCGTAAAGATGCCTGCATCGAAACAGGATTGGCATTATAAACATCACTGATAAGCACGCTGCCAGCGAAACCTTCATGCACTTCCAGCCTTAATTTGGAGAGTTTTAGCTCCTTAAGCCCGTGGCACCCGTCTTGGAGGCGCACTCCATATACAGTGCCCACAGCCAAGGCAGCCAAAGCATCCAAGACATTATGCCCTCCAGGCAAGGGGAGAAAAACTTTCGCTTCTTCCTCTCCCATCCTAACTTTAAAAGACGTCCCCAACGAACCCCACGGCTTCAGCCCATACCCGCGCACCTCCGGATTCTCATATTTTCCTTCAAGGCCATAGAAGAGGCGGGAATGAGGATCATTGTTGCCTTTAGTTGCCGACCACGAATCCTCGGCGTTTAAGACCGCCGTTCCGTGCGGCGGCAGGGAATCTATCAGTTCCCACTTGGCCTGAGCGATACGTTCCTGAGTCCCTAAGAGCTCTAAATGAGTACTTCCGATGTTGGTTATCACTCCGGTGTCAGGCTGTGCGATTTCACACAGAGCCTTGATCTCACCCAAGCCACGCATACCCATCTCCAAAACCAAAATTTCCGTATCCTCTGGAGCGTTGAGAACGGTTAAAGGCAGCCCAAGCTCATTATTGTGATTGCCGCTGTTCTTAAATACGCGATAGCGTTGTTCCAGGACTGCCGCCACCATGTCTTTAGTAGTGGTCTTGCCATTGCTTCCTGTTATTCCTATCACTTTAGCCCCCAAAAACTGTCGCCAGGCTCGCGCCAAAGCCCTGAGGGCTTCAAAAGGAGAGTGTACTAACAAGAGAGCTTTCCCGGGCGGCACATCCAGGGCTTCCGGAAACTCCCCGACCCTGCTTTTAGCCGCAACCGCTACATTGGCCCCATTATTCCAGGCCGCCTTAATAAACTTATGCCCATCCGCTTTTTCCCCCGGCAGGGCAAAAAATATTTCCCCGGCTTTGGCCTGACGGCTGTCCAGCACACACCCTGCCGTTTGTACCCTGCCATCTCCTTTTAACTCACCCTCAAGGATTCTGGCGACCTCTTCACTTGTCCAAACCGGCATATCCTAGCCCCCTCAGCGCCTGGCGCGCTTCCTCCCGGTCATCAAACGGGTTTACTTCCGTGCCGATGATTTGGTAAGTCTCATGCCCTTTGCCGGCAATGAGCACCGTATCTCCGGGCTGAGCCTGGCGACAGGCCTTCTTGATTGCCTGCCTGCGCTCGCTCTCAACTGTATATTGTTCGCCCTTGACTCCGCTTAGGATCTCGCGGATGATTTGCTCCGGATTTTCTGTACGTGGGTTATCAGACGTAACCACGGAAAAATCACTCAACTCCGAAGACACCCGGCCCATAATCGGCCTTTTGGCTTTGTCCCGGTCCCCTCCGCAGCCAAACACTGAAATCAGCCTGCCTTGGGTAAACTCACGCGCAGTGCGCAGGACGTTTTCCAACCCGTCCGGCGTATGGGCGTAATCCACAATAACCTGGAATGGCTGGCCCAGAGTAATGCTTTCGAAGCGTCCCGGTATCCCGGGGATCTCCGCCAAGGCCTCAGCCACCAGTTCCGGCTCATACCCGCGCTCCACACCCCAGGCGAAAGCCGCCAGGGCATTATACACGCTGAAGAAGCCGGGAGTTCGATAATTGACAGGCTGAAGCTTACCCCGAAATTCAACCGAGAATTTTACTCCGTGCGCCCCTGCTTCCACCTCATGGGCCCGGTAATCAGCCGGTTTTTTGATGCTATAGCTCACTACCGGAGCGGCAGATGCTTGCCGTAGGGCGGGAAATGCCTGGTCATCTGCGTTCAGGACTGCGATTTTAGGCTGTTTTACTCCTTTTAGCTCACTAAACAGACGGGCCTTCGCACTTAAGTATTCTTCCATAGATTTATGATAATCTAAATGATCTTGTGTCAGATTACTGAAAATCCCGGCATCAAATTCAATCCCTTTAACCCGACCGAGGTCAAGCGCATGGGAGGATACTTCCATCACGGCCAGCGAAACTCCGTCCTCAACCATCTCCCAGAGCAATTTTTGCATCTCAATCGCTTCGGGAGTGGTGCGCTCGCCCGGTATCTCCCGACCGGCAATGCGCGCTCCCAAAGTTCCGATCAGCCCTACTTTGCGTCCCTGCTTCGTCCCGATTTTCTCAATCAGGTGAGTAATTGTGGTCTTGCCGTTCGTACCAGTAACTCCAACCACTTCCAGGCTACGGCTAGGGTCATCGTAAATCCTCGCCGCCAGAGGCCCCAGAGCCTGACGCACGCTGGCCACCTTGATCTGTGGCGCAGCAAGCGGCAGGAACCGTTCAACTACCAGGGCCACTGCACCAGCTGCCAGCGCACCCTCAGCAAAGTCATGCCCGTCCGCCTTAAATCCCGGCACACAGGCGTAGAGATCCCCCACATGCACTCTCCGAGAATCCATGCTGATGCCATGAACCCCTGTCGTCAAATCTCCGGACGTTTCTAAAACATCAATTTCTCTAATCAATTCTGCCAATGTTTTCCGAGCTGGCATAATCTACTATCACTTCCTTGTAACATAACGCTCTGTAAATATTATAGACATCTTCAGTCTGTGGCAGACCTCATTGCCCCAGAGGGCTGCTCACAATCGGTACCCTGCCAGGAAAGCTCAGAATCGCCTCAATATCTTCGTCCTCTTCTTCCCACCAGTTGGCCATAGCCGGAGCCCCCGCATCCTGACCCAGATAGATAAGCACACCCGAGCCTTCTTCCACGGTCGCCTCCCCGCGGGGTATTTGGTCAAGGACATACCCGCCCTCACCCTCAGTTAGGACTTTGAAGCCCGCTTTAGTCAAAGACTGTTGCGCTTCGGCCACAGGCAAGCCGAGAACAGACGGAACAGTAGCTGCTTTTTTCACCGGCGGGAATTCCAAACCCGGCATCGGCTTGCCCGGGGTTAAGGGCGCATTAGCCTGCGGCTTTACCCCCAGATACTTGAGAGAATCAAGCAACACGGCCTGCACCGGAGGAGCCGCCACCGCACCACCGTAAAAAGGTACGCCGTCAATCACGGACAAGACCACCAAACGGGGGTTGTCAGCAGGGGCAAACGCAGCAAAGGAAGCAACATAGTCCCCTTGCACATACTGCCCGTTCGCCACTTTCTGGGCGGTCCCGGTCTTGCCCGCTACCCGATAACCGGGTAGGAAAGCACGACGACCCGTGCCGTTGGTCACGACCGATTCTAAAATCTCACGCTCCAGCTTAGAGGTGCTTTCACTGATGACGCGTCGTACAACTTCTTTTTTATACGGCACCACGACATCACCCCTGGGGCTTACAATCTCTCTCACCAACTGGGGCTTGACTAAGTTGCCGCCGTTAGCCACGGCGGCCACGGCCGTAAGCAACTGGATCGCAGTGACATTATTCGTCTGACCAATGGACATTGTGGCCAAATCCAGGGCTGTCGCCCGCTTCTTGTTAGCCAGAATGCCCAAGGCTTCCCCGGACATCTCAATCCCTGTTTTCTGGCCTAACCCAAAATCCCGCAAATACTTATAGAATTTATCTGTGCCCAAACGCTGACCCATTTCGACAAACCCCGGGTTGCAGGAATTCTCAGCAACCTGGACAAACGTCTGATCTCCATGCCCCCCTGCTTTCCAGCAGCGCACATTCTTGCCCAGCACAGTATAGAAGCCACGGTCAAAGAAATGCTCCTCAGGCTTGATTTTCTTTTCCTCAAGCGCGGCCGCGAGGGTGATTATTTTGAAAGTGGAACCTGGCTCATACCCGTTTTGAATGGCAATATTGCGTCTCGTGCTCAGGTCGTATTCCTGGTAGTGGTTAGGATCAAATGTCGGCAAGGTCGCCAAAGCCAGCATTTCTCCGCTGTTCGGATCCATCACCAGGATGGAGGCGCTTTTGGGAACCTGCCCGTTCATGTTGGTCCCTTGCCCTGACATCAGCTTCTGCAGTTCCCTTTCCGCAAAAGCCTGGATGCTTTTATCAATCGTCAACCGCACCGAGTTCCCCTGTTTGGGTGCGAGGTAAAGCTGTTCAGCCTCAGGAAGTTCAATTCCGTTAGCCCCGAATTCTCTCAAAATGCTGCCAGGTACTCCCCTTAGCGCTTCATCCCTGGTTAACTCTATTCCTTCCAAGCCCTGGTTGTCAATCCCGGCAAACCCAATAATGTGAGCAGCCAAGCTGCCGTTTGGATAATAGCGCTGGCTATCTTCTGTCGTTCCGATTCCCGGTAGTTTTAAGGCCCTCACTTGAGCCGCCGCTTCCGGAGTTACTCTTTTCTGCACATACTCCAAGGCCGATCGTTTAGTAATCTTCGGTTCGATTTCCGTCACCGGCTTGTTCAATATCTGCGCCAGCTTCTCAGCGATTTCCCGCGTCCGCCCGGACTGCCTGACTTCGGCCGGAACCGCATACACAGTCTCACTGCTGACACTCATGGCCAGCATACCCCCGTTGCGGTCTTCGATATTGCCGCGCTTGGGAGCCACCGGCACACCCCGGAAATGATAATCATCTGCGATGTCGCTTAAGAATGCCCCCTGCCCC
>DAHVVW010000079.1 GCA_027357125.1 Clostridiales bacterium | reverse complement strand
GACAAGAAAGCTCCGCTGGGGACATAATCACCTTTAACAGTGTCATATTTACGGTACCGGTAGTAACTCATCGGCCAAACAGCCACAGCTTGGTGCTTGCGCATCCAATCCACGGTCAGCGGCTCTCCCTTAACAATTTTTTTCTCGTCGTCAATTTTAACCCTACCGGCTTCCAAGGAGTCCGGCGTCCCAATCAGCTTATACCCTTCCGGGTATTGGGGATATGGTAGAGGCGTACCAACATTCACCCGTCCTGGAGAGACCGATAACATTTCATTGACAAAGTCTTCTTCTGTTTTGTACTTCTCCCAAAAGTCGGCTGCCTTAATGTCCGTGTCGCCCAATTCGTTGAGGCGTTTAGCCAATAAATTCATGATTTCTACCGGCGGTTTGCTCTCGTGCAAAGGCTTGATGACCCGGTCACGCATACTGAGCAGCGGATGGGATGGATAGATATCGCTCAAGCTCATGCGTTCGGCATAACTGGCTTCAGGCAAGATTACATCTGCGTATAAAGCACTTTCCAAATAAAGTGTATCAATTACCACCATTAAATCTACTTTATTGTTTCCGTTGGCATCTTTGGTCGTTAGGGCCTGCTGCCACCGATAGGGCGCGCTAGCGGTGTAGACTGTGTTACCAGTCCGGCAAATATACGCCTTAATGGGGTACTTGTAGCCTCTAAACGGGCCAAACTTAATGTCCACCCCTTCTTCAAAGCGACGCGGATGGTCCGCGATGCAATCATCCCAAGCTGCCGGCCATTCCCCAAAGTGATCCATGTGCAGTTTATCCTGGGCATCGGTCACTTGGTTGCCATTAACAACCCGCGTTACCTTGCGTTGATTAAAAGATTTACCTGTAGCACTGCCGCCTTTATCCGATTTAGCTAATTCCGTATCGATAACCCCGCCGGGCGCGTCAAAGTTCCCGGTAATGATGTTTAAAGCCGTGCCGAGAATCGATGCGGTATAGCCGTTGTAGTGGTGGCCGGGGCTCTGCATTCCCCAGACCAATGCGGCTGGTTTGGTGCTGCCGAAGAGGTGGCTTACTTCAGCCAGCTTATCTTTGCTAATCCCGGTACGGTTTTCCGCCCATTCCAAACTGAAATACGGCAGGTTGTTTATCGGGTCGATCTTGTCACACCAGGCCGTAAAGGCCGCTTTAAACTCATCCCACCCGGCACTAAATTTCAGGAAATCCCAGTTAATGTAGCTGAAGCGGGAGTCGCGCGGATTGTCGTGTTCGAGAATATAGCGCAGCATTGTCCCGAAGAAGTCGCCATCGGTGCCCGGTCGGATCGGCAGCCACATATCCGCTTTCGCCGCTGTATTGCTCAGGGCGGGATCGACGACAATCACTTTGCAGCCGTTTTCCACTTGCGCACCTACGGTACCGCGGTTCTCATACTGAATCCGGGTGGCAACAAACGGATTCCAGCCAACGTAAATGATCAGCTTTGAGAGGTATTTCTTATCCTGCTTTAGGCTGCCGTCCGGTTGCCTGATCAACAGAGGCCGCATCAGATCAGGCTGAAGGCGTTTGCCTCCTCCAATCAGCTTCGGGCCATGCCGACGCGGTACGTCGCAGATCGACCCATGCTCGTAGCAGTTAGGCGTCCCATATGCAAAAGCCAAGCGCCAGTAAGCATCGCGATCTGTCACGTCTCCGCAGTCCATAATCACAGATTCAGGACCGTACTTTTTCTTATATTCATTAAGTCTTTTGGCAATATAATCAATTGCCTCGTCCCAGCTTGCCTGCCGGAATTTTCCTTCGCCCCGTTCCCCGGTGCGGATGAGCGGGGTCTTGATCCGTTCCGGCGAATAGACCAGTTGCATACCCGAAGCTCCCTTGGCGCAACAGGTGCCATTGTTATACGGATCGGCATCATTGCCGTAGATCTTTTCCAAGCGTCCGTCCCTAACCCACATTTCCAGGCCGCACTCAGACGGACACATCACGTCCGTGGTATAGACCTTCTGAAATCCTTCCAAACCGGTTTTGACTGCTGCAATTTCTTCGGCACTGGCTTCTTTTAATGAAAATAGCTCTTTGGCCGTGAACAGTCCGCCAAACATGGCAGTGGCAGTGACAGTCACAGCTCCGGTCGCCTTAAGGAATTTACGTCTATTTAAGTCCATGATTATCCTCCTTTCTCATACCAAGATTAATGGAACATAAGGGTGCCTAACGTAGATGCCTCAATCCCTGTGAAAACCAGAGTGTAGCGCATCACAAAGACACCAAATAACACGAGTACTGCTACTGCTGCCAGCCAGCCAGGTCTGCTCCTGAGGCGGGGCTGGAGAAGAATCAACAAAGGCAATATCATGCCCGCGACAATTTCGCCGAAAAGGTAGAGCGGATCATGCAATTCAAGATTGATGGCGAGACGGGCCGCCTCCGTTCCCATCCCCATCACCAGCCACATGGAGATAACCCAAAACAAATCCAACACAATAACCCCTATCATCATATTGGCCAGCGACTTAAGCAGTTGCGGATCAGGCTTTTCCTTTTTGCGGGCACTTAAAATCAAGTATACAATCACCAGAAGCCCGATGCCGGACAGAATGGCTGAAGTCAGAAAGTAACCCGGCATTAGCGCCGTATTCCAAAGCGCCTTGGCTTTAACCACGCCGAACACAAAACCGGTATAAGCATGCACGGAAAGAGCCAGGGGAATGGTAATAACTCCCATGATTTTCAGGTTCCTGTCCCGTCTTGAAGCAATGACGCCATCCGCTGCTTCGGGCTTAACCATAATCCAGATATATATCAATGTGGCAATCGGATAGAGCGTTAACAACCAACTACCGTAAGAAATGGGGGATGTAGCATTAAAATTGGCCGGGTTCAAAACATTTAAGAAACGCAACGGTTGACCAAGGTCGAGAATTAACGTTGTCGGGGCCAAAACGAGCAGGACTATGGCTGCAATCGCCGAAGGCAAAGCTAATGGTTTGAATTTTTTCATCCCGAACACTGTGGAAAGACTCGATAGAATAAAGCTACCTGCACTAAGCCCCGTAAAGTAGAAGTAGAGCGGAATTAATACTTTCCACGGCGATGGATTGACGGATTGGATCAGTACATTCAGGTCCATTAGATTTCCTCCTTCCCGGACAAGCCGTTAAAATCGCCCATGATGTAAAAGACATTGGGATGCGTACCCATTTCCGGTTTCAAAACCTGAGTGGGAACGCTGTTCAGGAGTTTGCTCACTTCGCTATTCGGGTCATTCAAATCGCCAAATACCCGGGCCTTGCCCATACAATTATGGAACACAAGCCGGCGGCAGACCATTGTCGATGCGGTGCACACAAAAAGTGCATTTCTGGGCGACACGCAGGTTCGGATCGAGATAGCGGGCATTATAAGGGCAAGCTTGGATACAATAGCCGCAACCGATACATTTCTCATCCCGGATGAGAACTACCCCATCCTCCCGCTTGTAGCTCGCTTTAACTGGGCACACCTCGATGCAAGGCGCCTTGGCACAATGATTGCACAGCATAGGCAGAAAGTTTCTGTTGACATTGGGATATGTGCCCCGCTCCGCAATATTCACCCGGGCGCGGAAATCTTCAAACGGCACATTATTCTCGACTTTACAGGTCACCTGACAGGAAAAGCAACCAACACAACGCCTAAGATCGATCACCATTCCATAGTTCTTTTTCTTGTCAGCCATCCCGCATACCCCCTCCGGTTTTATTCATTGTTCAGTCACGCCTCCTTTTTTAAGATTTATAAGCTCGTGAAAATTATAACAGCATAATAAAGAATGTGAAACTAGTCACATTCCTAGAAAAAAAAGAATTCTCCCTGAGGAGAAACTAGGAAAATTCCTAGGTGAAAGATCTAAGACTTGATTAAGCCATGATTAATGGCATACCGGGTTAATTCCACCCGGCCCCGAATACCAAGCTTTTCCGAAATACGAGTTCGGTGAAAATCGACGGTTTTGGGGCTGATGTGCAATAGCTCGCCAATCTCGCGCATGGTCTTACCTTCCGCTGTCAAAATCAGGACTTGGCATTCGCGCTCGCTCAGTTGCACCTTAGCTTCCTCCGCGCCCTGCCAGGCATCCATCAAAATCTTGGCTACCGAGGCATCAAGATACTTGCCTCCACTAGCAACTGTCCGGATGGCGGTCACCAGTTCGTCAGCTGCGGCACTTTTAACTAAATAGCCAGATACCCCCAATTTGGTGGCACGTAACACGTACTCCCGGTTCTCATGCTGGCTGACCACTAGAATCTTCACATGAGGAGCTCTCTCCGCCAGATCCCGGGCAACAGCTAAACCATCGTAATCCGGCATAGAAATGTCCAGTATTAAGACGTCAGGATGTAGATGCACAGCCAACTCCGCAGCCGTACGGGCCTCCCCGGTTTCGCCTATAATAACAATGTCTGTTTCAATCTGGAGCAACATTTTTACGCCGGCCCTGAACAAGGTATGATCATCCACCAGCAAAACCTTTATCTTTTCCATTCCGTGTACACCCCCCACCGGTCCGTTTATATTCCTTTATAAGGGAATAGTTGCTGTCACCGAAGTTCCTGCCCCCGGCAAAGTGTCTATCGTCACCCATCCGCCTAACAGGGACGCCCTCTCCATCATACCTAAAATACCCAACGGTTTCTTACCTTGGGAATTTTCAACGGAATCATCCCAGGTAAACCCCTGTCCGTTATCCTTTATCTGCAATATCGCTTCTCGTTCAACTAGGTTGAACTCAATTGCCAGTTTGGTCGCTTCCGAATACTTGGCGGCATTGGTAATAGCCTCCTGGCCGATCCGGAACAAAGCTGTTTCCACTTGAGCGCCAATCCGATCACCGTTCCACTCTCCGTGAACTTCAACCTGCACGTCTTTACCCCATTCTCCACTCTCAGCCAGCCAACTCAAGGCCGGAACTAGGCCTAAGTCATCTAACAGAGTCGGGCGCAAATGGTAGATAATATTATGAAGCTCCCGCATGATGCGCACAGTTTCATTTTTTGACTCTTCCAGAAGTTCCTCGGCCCGGTATAGATCGCGTTTTAACCATCCCTGACCCGCTTTTAAACGCATGGCTAGAGCGGCCAAAGACTGACTTGTTTCATCGTGCAATTCCCTGGCGATTCGTTTCCGTTCGTCCTCTTGGGCTACCATTATTTTTTCCAATAATTGGCTCACTCTCTCTTCACGCAGCTTCAATTCGCTCCATAGACTAACATTCTCCACTAGCGTACCAAGTTGGCTACCAATGCTGCGCAAAGTAGCCAAATCTGATGGGATCAGGTCTTCTTCACTAAGGATATGCATAGCGCCGAAAACACGTTCTCCCGTAAAAATAGGCACACCGGTTACTTTATAACTCTTCCCATCCCTTTCCATATTGATAAGAGACAAGCAATGTCCGTCCTGCAATTTTTTAAAGTCGCAGTCACAAAAAGCACAACCTGTACAGGGAATCTCCTCTTGTTGAACGTCCACACCAATCACTTTTTGCTCTTCTCTATTTCCCGTACGAAGAGAAATCCAGCCGCCTACTAACCCGAGAGTTGCTATCACTTTGGCAAGGGCATCGCGCAATACCACGTCAACATCCTGTTCTAAAGTTACAGTCTCCGCCACCACATTTACGGCAGTCAGTTCACGGTTTTTGATCAGTTGCTCGGCTTGCGCTGCTTGCAGATCGGCCATGTTATTCTGTAAAGCCTCCACCATCCTATTAAAACTCTGGGCCAGTTCACCCACTTCATCCCGCACAACAATCTTTACCCGCTGATCCAGATGACCGCCGGCAATTTCCCTTGTGACTTTGGTAAGCTTTTCAATGGGAGACGAGAGGTATTTGCCGAGAGCCCCTGCTGCCACAGAGCCAAGTAAAACCCCAATCCCGGTCAACAAGAAGATCGTTTTAAAAACACTGCCTAAAGTAGCCTGGATATAATCTTCCTTGAATCCAATGTGCAATTCGCTGTCTAAACCATCCAGAAGATAAACCCCTACATCTTCCATGCTGCCCTGATCCGAGGAGAAAGAGCGTAGGGCGTAACTCTTACCCCGCTGTAACCGGTTTAGTTCAACCAATTCGGAAGTAATATTTCCCTGAAACGAGTGCATTACCTGGCCATCCGGCAAAATAAGGAACACGTAACCCAAGTGCCGGTCACCTAACAGCGAATCCATTTCTTGTTGGACCGTTAGATAGTTCCCATTTAAAACAGCGCTCGCCAAATCATTGGCCGCTATCCTAGTAAGAGCTATCTCCTTATCCTGGACAGATTGACGTAAAGCATCTGACACTACATGGCTAATAAGCAGAACCGTCAGCAGGCCCAAAGTAACCACGGTGGCAACAGTTACTGCAGTGATTTTCCGGCCTAGTTTCATGGCAGATTACCGTCTAACAAACCCAGCCGTACAGCCCAGGTACGTACTTTTTCGAAAGCCTGATCATTGGTGGTGACAAAACCCAGAGGCATTTCACTCTGATCCCAGTTATATAGGGAAGCCTTGTCCTTTCCCTGCGGTTGAAAAGCCAGGAGCGCTGCCTGGATCTTTTCTACAACATCCTCGGGCAGAGCCGGAGAAACTGATATGGTGCTGCTGGGAAAATTCTCTGATTCAGCCAAGATCCGTATTAGCCCTTTGTCAGCCAATTCCCGGCCTAATCTATCCTGAATCCCACCGGCGGCGTAGCGTCCACTTAAAACTGAGTTGGCTGTATCGAAGTGGGAACCTGTAAAAGTGTATCCTGCTAAATCCGCTAGCTTGATTCCGGCTTTGTCCAGCATTATGAGCGGGATTAGGTGACCTTGGGTTGATGTATCCGCCCCAAAGGCGAAAGTTTTCCCTTTAAGATCCTTTAAAGAGTGGAGATTACTGTTCGTCGCAGTAATAATAAGAGCTTTGTATTCCGCTTTCCCTTTCTCGGTAAGACCAGCGGCAATCACCCTTACACCGTATTTTTGATGGGCCTGTAGGTAACTCAATGTCCCAATCGCCGCCACATCTACCCTACCTTGACCAAGGGCATCTACTATGTTATCGCTTGGAGTCATGGGTAGCATTTTAAAACGGTAACCCGTAGCTTGCTCAAGATAACGCAAAAAAGGGGCATACATTTTTACATCTTCGGCTGGGTCCATCCGGCGATCGAAACTGAAGGTATACACGGGCGCTGTTTGATCCATTTTGGCAACTACTGTTGCTTGAGAGTCCTCTGTATAAAGATGGACAGTTTGTTCCCGGCCAAAAGGTGCACAACCGGCGATAATTAGCAACAGTAACACAATGCTAGATGCATAAGCCAAGATTTTGGCCAGTTGTTTACGGTCAACCATACCGGCATTACCTCTTTTTCAGCATTAGACTATCAATGAGCCAACTTTCGCCCCAAGTTAAAAAAGGAAAAATTTTGGTTAATTGCAATATAACATAAGCTAAGCTAATGTACAATAAAGTACAAATTTGTCCAAAAGATAAGCTCCTACCGGAAATTAAAAAACGCCCTATATTGTACTATTTTGCCGTTATTTCTTTTACTTTCGAAGACCGGTTAGCCCCTAACGGCTCAGACGAGAGCGTATGCCTCCTTACCCGTGTGGCATTAAGAATCGCAAGCAAGGCCACCCCGACATCCGCAAATACTGCCTCCCACATATTCGCTACCCCAAACATTCCTAAAACAATAAATACAAGTTTAACCACTAAGGCAAAGACAATGTTTTGCCAGATAATCTTCTTCGTGTAGCGGGCGATGTCGATGGCACTTAAAAGCTTGCCCGGTTGGTCTTCCATGAGTACGACATCCGCCGCCTCAATCGCTGCATCTGACCCGAGTCCTCCCATGGCCACGCCAATATCAGCGCGGGTCAAAACCGGGGCATCATTAATCCCATCCCCGACAAAGACAACTTTGCCTCGCCTCTGGGATTTTTGCATATATTTTTCGAGCCAAGTCACTTTATCTGCGGGCAATAAATCTGCATGGTACTGTTTAAGACTGAGCTGTTCTGATACAGCTTTGGCAACAGTATCATGATCACCGGTCAACATAACAGTGGTAATACCGGCTTCATTTAAGCGAGTTACAGTTTCTTTGGCTCC
>DAHVVW010000078.1 GCA_027357125.1 Clostridiales bacterium | reverse complement strand
TTCACTGGTTTTTCGCCCCTTTATTGACATGATTATCCAGCGGACAACCGGCTTTTTGTGACACCAAAAATAATTGTACCATATTTTTTGCACGATTCAACCAAAACCTTAAAACATTCAGAAAATTCCTCTCTAACCCTTTAACGGTATATTTTCAAGGGCGAAGAGTAGGATTTCTTGATTGAATGTTCGCTTCTCATGTTATTAATTCCTTCTTTGTGAAAAAGAAATCAATTTTATATTTATCATATTATAAATTTAAAGTTATTTTAGCATTTCTTTGTGAAGACTTATAATTTTCTCTTCTGAGTATGATTATTGTTTTTATGTATATTTCGACATAGATTCAAAACACTCCCGATCCACGCTTTCCGCCGGACTTGTCTCCGGATGGTTAAGCAATTCGGACGGAAGATCGGGTTCCTTCTGATCATCATCCCATTCTGCAGGTAGAAATACACCCGGATCAACAAAATTTGCCATGCCAATCCCTGTGTAGTAATCAATTGTCGGTCGATCATCCATTAAACATTCCTCCCACACAAGCAGCAGTCAGTAGACAGGAGTCAGAATAAGAAAACAACAGGATAGCAATGACATATGAATTCTGAGTACCTGAATTGTAACCTTAGAGATGATTGAAGGAACTCATGGTGTAAGGTAAAACAGGACATATTTACATAGACGTCCTGAATACAACTTACAAAATAGGTAATTTACCTGACAAGGATACCCGGTTTCCCCTATATTGCTTGCCGAAAATCTTAACTATAATTGACTATGTAAGAACTTTCACGAAAGGGAGGGTTAAGTTTTGGGCAAACGGTATGCGATGGTTATCGATTTGCGCAAATGTGTCGGCTGCCACGCCTGTACGGTCGCCTGCAAGAGTGAGAACAATGTGCCGCTCGGGGTGTACCGGAGCCGGGTAGAGGAAGTGGAAAGCGGGGATTATCCCCATGTATCCCGGCACCGCTTGCCGCGCTTGTGCAACCACTGCGAGAAGCCAACCTGTTTAAGTGTGTGTCCGGTGAAGGCCACCTACCAGCTGGAGGATGGAACGGTGCTCGTTGATTATGAGCGCTGCATCGGCTGCAAGTATTGTATTGCGGCCTGTCCATATGACGCGCGTTTCATCAATGAAGAGCGTCACAGTGCGGACAAATGCACCTTCTGCCACCACCGCCTTGAGGCGGGTTTGCAGCCGGATTGTGTGAACACTTGTGTGGGGAATGCCCGCGCCTTTGGAGACTTAAACGATCCTCAGAGCGAAGTGGCGCGCCTGATTGCGGCAAACCAGATCACGGTGTTAAAGCCGGAAACAAACAATCGGCCTCAGGTCTACTACATTGGCGCGGATGAAAGGGTTACCCGACCCAATCTCATGCAGCTGCTGGGAGGTGCGAAGTGATGTCAATTTACTCTTTCTTCCCGTCCGGCGGAGAAATGTACTGGGGTCTGCTGGTGGCTCTCTATTTCTTTTATACCGGTCTAAGTGCAGGTATTATGTTAATCACCAGTCTTGGCGGTGTTTTTCATCTGAATGGGTTGGAGCGTATCGGTAAGGTCGGAGCGGCAATGGCTCTCAGCCTGCTGGCCGTAGCGCCGGTGCACCTGATCCTTGATCTGGAAAAGCCCTGGAAGTTTATAACCTTGTTTGGCCACTTTCAGTTTCTTTCAGCCATGTCCTGGGGCGCGTATATCTTAATTCTGTATGCCCTCGCTTTGGTGTTCTATACCTATTATTTGTTCAAAGACAATAAAGTAAATGCCCGCAAATTTGGCATCGCTGCTTTTATTTTAGCGCTGGCCGTGGAAGGGTATACCGGCTTTCTCATGGGGAACATTCAAGCCCATGCCTTGTGGAATACCCCGCTGATGCCGGTGATCTTCCTCTTCTCCGGTCTGGCTTCCGGGACGGCACTATTTATCCTGGGGTACTCCCTGGTGGAAAAGCTGCGTAATGCTCCGCAAGCGGACCGTTATGCCGGTATCGCTCTTCTGAGCAACTGGTTGAAGTGGTTTGTGCTGGTGGATGGCGCGCTCATGGTTATCTATTTCATCATACTCTGGTATGGACATGCGGATCAGTATGCTGCAGGCTACTATTTGCTGCATCAGGACAGTCTGAGCTTTGTTTGGCTGGAAAATGTCGTAGGACTATTGATTCCCTTCCTCATCCTGATCTACCGGCCGCTGGCCAGTAGATTGTCAGCGCAGATCCTTGCCTCGCTTCTTTTGGTTTTTGGCACCCTGGTTATGCGGATCAATCTCGTGATCGGTGGCCAGAAGCTGCCCCTCTTCGGCGACAGGCTGGTCAATTACACCCTGACTTCCGGGGATGTGGGGATAGCGGTAGTGCTGGCCTTGGTGGCAGTGGTGCTGATGGTGGTGCTGATTAAGGCTTTGGCCTTTGAACCGAAAAAGATCATCTCAAGTCAGGGTAAGGAGGTCGTTTCCTAATGAAAATTTCCAGGCGGCGCTTTCTACAAGGAGCTTCGGCTTTAGGACTGGTGGCTGCAGCTTCCCCTCTGGCTCTTGTGCAGGCGGAAGGAACCAAGATTCCGGGCTGGCAGGACGGGAGCCCTCAACCGGATACTTTGGATACGGATCCGGGTGTCAAAATGGTCCACTCCATTTGTTTGGGGTGTCACAGTGATTGCAGCCTGCGCGGCAAAGTGAAAGACGGGGTCTTGCTTAAACTGGATGGCAATCCCTACAGCCCCATGACCATGAATACCCCGCTTAAATATGAGACCACCCCCCAGGAGGCCCGTAAATATACCGGCAAACTCTGCCCGCGCGGACAGGCCGGAATGCAGATTCTTTACGATCCGTTGCGTGTGGCTCAGCCGCTCAAACGGGCCGGCAAACGGGGCGAGAACAAATGGAAAGCTATTTCGTGGGAGCAGGCATATCAGGAAATCATTGAAGGCGGGGATTTATTCGGGGAAGGCAAGGTCGACGGCTTGCGGGCCGTGCGCGACCTCACGACCCCGGTTGACCCGGAGGCTCCCGAATTGGGGCCCAAGGCCAATCAGTTTGTCTTCCTGGCCGGCCGGATTGAGGCTGGACGCTCCGATCTCGCTAAACGCTTCGTCAATGCGGCTTTTGGTTCAATTAACTTTTTTGAGCATACAACTGTCTGTGAGCAGAGTCATCATATTTCCAGTGATCACACTTATGGTGGCACTCATCACCTTAAACCCGACTTTGCCCATGCCAAATACATTCTGAATTTCGGTGCCAACTACGGGGAAGCGAATTTCCCCATGAATCAGCTAAGCCGGAAGATGACGGAGTTTATCGCTAATGGGGGCAAGATGGTAACGGCTGATCCGCGTTTCTCGGTCGCGGCCTCTAAATCGGCCGAGTGGGTGCCGGTTATTCCTGGCACGGATGCCGCCTTGATCATGGGAATGATCCAATGGATTATCGAGAACAAACGTTATGACCGCAGTTTCCTGGAAGCGCCAAACTCAGATGCCGCCAAGAAACGGGGAGAAAGCAGCTGGTCGGATGCCGGTTACCTCGTGCGCTTGGATAACCGGAAGTACCTGCGTGCAGATGAGGCCGGTCTTGGAGGCACGAAGGATGATTATATGGTCTTAGCCGGGGGCAAAGCGGTGCTTGCTAAGGACGCTGACGCTGCTGATCTCTTAGGGGATGCGGTGACTGTCAACGGAATTTCCTGTAAAACGGTTCTCCAGCTGCTGTTTGAACGCTCCAAAGAAAAATCCTATGACGAGTATGCCAAAATATCTGGGATCCCCAAGGAGACGATTTTGCGTTTAGCAGATGAATTCACTTCATACGGAAAATTGGCTGTCGCTGATTTTTACCGCAGTTTGGCCCAGCATACCAATGGCTTTCAGACGGGCAGAGCCATGTGTATCCTCAATCTTCTGGTCGGTAATATTGATCACCGGGGTGGATATGTAGCTGGAGGCAGTGCTCTGAGTCATATGGGAGACAAAAACGGGAAGTATCAAGTGGCCAAACTACACCCAGGTGCGGTAAAACCAAGCGGGGTAGCTATTTCCAGGGAAAAAGCAAATTATGAAAAATCGACCGAGTTCAAGAAAAATGGCTATCCGGCAAAGCGGCCTTGGTTCCCACTTAGTGGAAATGTTTACCAAGAAGCAGTGGCAGGGACGTTGGATGCCTATCCTTATCCCATAAAAGTTTTCTGGCTGCATCATGGCACTCCGGCCTGGTCGATTCCCGGCATGAAAGACAAGATAATCGCCGGACTCAAAGATACCAAGAAGATTCCACTCTTCATCTCCACCGATCCTCAGATCGCGGATACGACCCAGTATGCTGATTATATCCTGCCGGATGTAACCTATCTGGAACAATGGGGGACGATGGGAGCACCGCCGACGGTGATCGGGGATGTTTCCGAAGTGCGCCAGCCGATGGTGAAAGCTTTCCCACAGGCCAAATCCCTTGAGAATATTTTAATCGACATTGCGAAGAAGATGGATCTCCCCGGGTTCGGAGATAGTGGGTTCGGCGCGGGAATGCCGCTGAACAAGGAAGAGGATTGGTATTTGAAACTGGTGGCCAATTACGCTTCCCAGTATGGCAAGATTCCAGGGGCGACGGAAGAGGAACAGGTGAAGTATATTCTGGATCGCGGCGGTGTTTTCTCGGATGAAAGCAAAGGTTATGACGGTATGTTCATGAAGAAAAAGGTCGCCAAACTCTGCACCATCTATGCCGAGAAAGTGGCCACAACCATTGACAGCATGACCGGCAAGCCTTTTGACGGGCTGCCGGCCTATATCCCGGTGTTGGATGCCAAAGATCAGCCGGTTAAGGATGATGAATATCCGTTTATCACCAATACCTACAAGATTTCCTTGCATACCCAGGCACGCACGAGCCCCGCTCCCTGGCTGACCGAAATATTGCCGGAGAATAGTTTCGAGATGAACAATAAAGACGGGGAAAAGTTGGGTCTTAAAGACGGGGATTTGATTAAAGTAACGAGCAAAACGAATAAAGAAGGAATCACAGGCAAAGTAAGGTTGCGTCCGGGCATCCGCTCGGGAGTCATTTCAGCCAGCTCCGGTTTTGGGCACTGGCATTACAGCTCCATCGACACCATAGTTGACGGTAAAACTGTGCCCGGGGACAAACGTCGGGGCACAGGAGTCAACATCAATTATGTGATGCGAGTGGACGAGTCGGTGGGCAATACCTGCCTGCAAGACAAAATCGGGGGCAGCGCCTCCTTCTACGACTCCCGGGTCAAGGTGGAGAAAGCATAATCGAATGCACAAAAACAGAGAACCTTGGGGCATAGCTCATGAGGGTCAACATCTGTCAGAACTACTGAAGAATACGGGGTGCGGTTTTCAAACTGTGCTCCGCTTTTGTCCTTGAACCATCATCCTGGGGAGGGTAGCTGGAGTAGAGAAACGGAGGGATCGTGTGGATAGCATGTTGGTGCTGATGTTGGGGGTACAGTTGGTCTTGATGGGGGCTATGCTCTATATGTTCCGGTCGCAAATGAAACTGCAACAGGGTAAGAGTGTCATCATGGGTACTGAGCTTGTGCGTGAGGGAGAACGGCTGGAAAGAATGAATACAATTGCCCTGGCCCCTCCCTTAAATGAAAAGATTCGGCCGCGCTCGTTTCTGGAAATCGAGGGTCAAGAGAAAGCGCTCGAACTGCTGCGGGCCGCTTTGTGCACGGCCAATCCCCAACATGTGCTTCTTTATGGTCCACCGGGGGTAGGCAAGACGGCAGCGGCCCGCCTCGTGCTTCGGGAAGCCATTGCCGGGGGCCGGGCTCCGTTTTTACCTGACGCGCCTTTGGTGGAGCTTGACGGTACGACGGCCCGCTTTGATGAACGGGGAATCGCTGACCCCCTTATGGGTTCTGTCCATGACCCGATTTTTCAGGGGGCCGGCATGCTGGGCTTGGCGGGAATCCCCCAGATCAAGCTGGGGGCCGTAAGCAAGGCCCACGGCGGGATTCTGTTCATCGATGAGATTGCCGAACTCCACCCGGTGCAGATGAATAAGTTGCTCAAGGTATTGGAAGATCGACGAGTCTTTTTTGACAGCAATTATTATAGCCCCGACGACACCAGGATTCCTGGCGCCTGGCACGAAATCTTTCAGAAAGGGGCTCCGGCAGATTTCCGGCTGATCGGGGCGACGAGTAAAGGGCCGGAAAGCATTTCTGAAGCCTTGCGTTCCCGCTGTGTGGAAATATACTTTGAACCACTGAAGAAAGAACATTTGAGTTCTCTGGTGGTAAGAGCTGCTGAGCAGGCCGGGGTTGCTTTGGAGGAGGATGTGGCTGAAAATATTGCCCTTCATGCAGGCAATGGCCGGGCGGCCGTGAATATCTTACAGCTCGCTCTGGGTCTCGCGGAGGGCAAGAGCGAGCGCTTCTTGAAAAATGAAGATGCTTGGCGCATCATTCGGGCCGGAGGCTATGCTTCCCATCCGGAAAGAAACCCGCTGTCGCGGGAGGATCGGATTGGCGTGGTACGGGGTTTAGCCGTGTGCCATAACCCTGCGCCCCAAGGGTTGGTGCTCGAAGTGACCGCACGCTGCGTGAGGGTGGGCAACCGCTCGGGGCGTTTGAACGTAACCGGCATTATTGAAGAAGAAGAGCATCTCCAGAGCGGACGCCGTTTAAAAAATAAAAGCTTAGTCAAAGTATCTGTAGAGACGGTGCTGACGGCTATGCGCTCGGTAGCTGATTGGGATTCGGCTGACTATGATGTGCATGTTCACTTTCCTAGCGGGGTTCCGGTAGATGGTCCTTCCGCGGGACTGGCCATTGCCTTGGCCCTTTTTTCAGCCTATACCGGTCGAAGCATCCCGGCGGGTTTGGCAGCTACGGGTGAGGTGGGAATTGACGGCATGGTGCACCCTGTAGGCGGTTTGGAAGCCAAGCTGAAAGCGGCTGGGGAGGCAGGGCTGGATCAGGTTTTGGTGGCGAAGGAGAACTTGGTGCCGGGATTAGGGGAAGGGAAAGCAGGGCGGCAAGTGGCAACAGTGGCTGTTGCCACGATGGAAGAGGCGCTGCAGGTGGTTTTCCCGGATTTCTCCAGGGGGTAAGCCTGAAGGCTCAGCTCACTAGCCAAAATACGAAAAAGCCTCTTCTGTCGCAGAGTCTCAGAAGGGGCTCTTTTTGTTCTTCTTCAATCTGAATGTCGATTCTCTTGTCAGCTTTTTCGGATTGCGCCTTTGTTAATTTTATTTTCTTTTTATAAATCCCGAGTGCAATGATTGTTATAGTTAGGTTGCAGTGGTTGTATTTGATCCGCAAAAGAGATTATAATAATTATGGAGGGGATTTAATGTGCACAATCAAATTCTAGGGATGAAGAGTGATTTCTTTAAGGCTCTGGCTCATCCAACCAGAGTACGGATATTGGAGCTGCTCGCCCAGGGTGAGGAGGTCTGTGTCTGTGAAATAATTACTGACTTAGGCCTTGAACAGTCAAATGTTTCTCAGCATTTAGCGATTTTACGCAAACAAAATATCATTGTTTCTACTAAAGCTGGCCTTAAAGTTCTTTACCGGATCAAACATCCCGCAGTATTGGATATCCTCAAATTAGTTCAGGAAATCTTGGCGGAACAGTTAATGGAAAACCAAGCACTTATGCGCCATCTTGCGGAAAATTAACCTTAGAAAACCTGTCAGGTAATGATGGGTTTTTTATCACTTTCTGTGATTTAATGTGTTTCCGGCTCAGGATACTCAACGCCAAATGTTTCGACCGTAACTTTTTTCATCTTCTGGTCTTCGAGCGGCTTATCCATATGGTTACGTTTGGCGCTAACAATCTTGTCCACACCTTCGATGCCCTCGATCACTTTGCCAAAAGCAGCATATTCTCTGTCCAAATGAGGAGACGTGGCTGTCATAAGAAAGAATTGAGAACCGGCAGAGTTAGGGTCGCGGGTGCGGGCCATGGAAAGAACCCCGCGGTCCTGTTTTAAATCATTAGGGAAGCCGTTGCTTCGAAATTCCCCTTTAATAGAGTAGCCAGGGCCGCCCATACCGCTGCCCTGCGGGTCCCCTCCCTGAATCATAAAACCCGGAATAACCCGGTGGAAAATAACCCCATCATAAAAACCTTTT
>DAHVVW010000077.1 GCA_027357125.1 Clostridiales bacterium | reverse complement strand
GTCGGAGACGCGGTAGAGATTGCTCTGGCCGGGCGCTCTAATGTGGGCAAGTCTTCTCTTATTAACCGCTTCCTCGGTCGCCGCAATTTGGCGCGTACGGGTAACACTCCGGGCAAGACCCAGACGTTGAACTTTTATCTTATCAATGACAGCTGGTATTTCGTGGATTTACCCGGATATGGGTATGCCAAGGTTGCTAAAGAAGTAAAGCAAACCTGGGGCCCAATGATGGAGAGTTATCTCGGGCAGAGGGAGAAGCTGGTGGCGGTTATTCAAATAGTGGACATCCGCCACGAGCCCAGCCGCGAGGATCGGGAGATGCATGCGTGGCTTCGGCAAAAGGGCTTGCCTACTTTAGTGGTCGCTACGAAGGCTGACAAAGTTGCGCGGGGCAAGAGGCCTCAATACTTAAGCCTTATAGCTAAAGCGTTTGAACTGCCGGATTGGCACCTGATTATTCCTTTCTCGGCAGAGACGGGAGACGGGTTAGAAGAAGTTCACGAGGCGATCGAGGAGATCCTGACCTTCCAGGTGACAAAAGATGAAGGGGTACTGGATGGGGAAGCGGAGGGCACGCCCGAGGATTAAGAAGCAAGCCTGAGGGTTAGGAAGGCTTGCTGAGGGCGTAGATATCCCGACTTTAGTAAAAGGAGCAGGAGACTTTTGGAAGATGTAGCAATTCTCATACTCAGCTTGGGCATTATTCTCATTGGGGCTGAAGGGTTTACCAACGGCGTGGAATGGCTGGGACAGCGTCTCAACTTGGGAGCAGGTGCGGTCGGCAGCATCCTGGCCGCAGTAGGGACAGCACTCCCGGAAACGATGGTCCCGGTTATTGCTTTTCTTGGTGGGGGAGGGGAACAGAAGGCAGAAGTTGGGATAGGTGCTATTCTGGGAGCGCCTTTTATGCTCTCCACGCTGGCCTTTTTTATCGCAGGGCTGTCAGTCTTGATTTTCCGGAGGCATAACCGGCCACTTTTACTTGACCGCTCAGTTCTACAAAGAGATTTGAGCTTTTTCCTTATTGTTTATTCAGTTGCTATTTTAGCATCCTTCTTGCCTAATCACTTTTTAAAAATATTAGCTGCTTTGGCTTTAGTGATTTTTTACGCAGTTTATGTATTTAGGACTTTGAGAGAGAGTAAGGGTGGAGGAGAGGAACACGAGAATCTGCCTCCTTTATATTTGGCACGCCGTTCGCACCATCCTGCAATGGGTGTGATTCTGGGCCAGATAGGCTTGGCTTTGCTCTTTATTGTCGCCGGGGCTCACGGCTTTGTGGGCGCAGTCCAGGAGGTTGCTGTTGTGACCGGCATTCCGGCCTTTGTGCTCTCCCTGATTATCACTCCTATCGCTACGGAACTTCCTGAGAAGTTTAACAGTGTGCTCTGGCTTCGAAGGGGGAAGGACACTCTGGCTTTAGGCAATATCACCGGGGCTATGGTTTTTCAGAGTTCAGTCATTCCGGCATTGGGGCTGCTATTTACC
This sequence comes from Clostridiales bacterium, assembly GCA_027357125.1. Lineage (GTDB taxonomy): Bacteria > Bacillota > Desulfitobacteriia > Desulfitobacteriales > Desulfitobacteriaceae > Paradesulfitobacterium. The sequence goes on along the minus strand of DAHVVW010000077.1, from coordinate 6,641 downwards.
CCGTGGGTGCTTGATTCCCTGGCTCTTTTAAGCGCCGTGCTTGCTTTGGGTGCCGCTTTCATGCCTTATTTGGCCCTTAGGCGCAAAGGGGTTATCTTTCCCGCTTACTTGCTAATCGGAGGCGGGTTTTACCTGGTTTTTCTGGTGAGCGCCGTGCGCTTTCAGATCTACTGAGTTCGGCTAACAGCATGCCTATGAGGACGAGCGCCGCTCCGACCAGGCCGCGGCTTGAAAGAACTTCCCCGGCCAGGAAAAAGGCAAAGATGGCGGAAAAAACCGGTTCAGAGGAAAAGATGATAGCGGTATGAGTAGGAGTGGTAAACTGCTGCATTTTGGTCTGGAGGAAAAAGGCTATGGAAGTGGCAGGAACAGCAGTGAGCAGGAGTCCGAACCAGGCGTTAGGTGTGAACTGCAGTGGTCCTTGGGGGTAGATTAGGCTGGCTCCCGTGCTTAAGATAGTTACGGCCAGAATCTGGGCCGCCGCCAAGACTGTGGCGTTGGCTCCGGGCGCGTAGCGCCCGACCAGGAATATATGCAGGGCAAAGCTAAAGGCACACAGAAGTATCATGGCATCCCCACGGTTAAGGGAAAATCCTTCTCCGAGGGAGAGCAGAGCAAGCCCGATGGCGGCACTGGCGATGCCGAGAATGATTCCAGGCCGGGGGAGACTTCTAGTGGATGCAGTAACCAGCGCGGGCACGAGCACCACAGACATCCCGGTTATAAAACCGGCGTTAGAGGCAGTTGTGTACTGCAACCCGATCGTTTGCCAGGCATACCCGGCAAAGAGGAAGATTCCGAGAGCCAGCCCTTGAAGGATGGCTTGCTTTTTCAGATGCTGACGCTGATACCAGACAAACGGGAGCAGGCTGAGGAAGGCCAGCCCGAAACGAAGAGCGAGAAAAGGAAAAGGGGACAGATCGGCAATCGCCCTTTTTACGACCACGAAAGTGGCTCCCCAGACTAAGGTCACCCCGATTAAAGACAAGTCGGCCAACTGGCGCCGGTAACGTTGCATGAGTATGCTCCTTCCGATTAATGTAAAAAATCCAGAAGCCGTTGCTTAAACGCAACGGCTTTGTTGATTGCGATGCTTTTTTTAGTATACCTAATCCGGCAGCAGCTGAAAAGGGTTTGAACACAGTTTTATCAGCCTGCTCCTCCTTCCGGCGGAGGGCCTTCGGGCATTTCGGGGGCAGGGGGCATTTTAGGCATCATAGGCATCATAGGCATTTCAGTGATTGGGGGGGCGCACTCCGGACCGCAGAATTGCGCTTTGGCATCAGCCAGGCATTGGCAGTGGCGGGCTTCATCCGCTGCCATTTGAGTCAGAATCCCCTGGATTTCAGGAATCGGGATTTTCTGGGCCAACTCAAGATAATGGTGGTGGGCTTTGGCTTCGTCCTGGATGTCGAGCTCAAGGAGGGAGCAGAGTTCAGTGGTGTAATTAATGTACTTAGCCCTCCAGTCTACCCAATGACCCCGGCTAAAGGCACCATAACGCGGGTCGACACCAAGATGGCGCAGAGCAGTCCCGATTTGATCCAAGTGGTGCATTTCATCGTACGCGATTGGGCGGAGCAAGGAGTCGAATTCGGGACGGTCGAGGACGACAGCTTGGTAGAGGTAAGTAGTGATGGCAGTGAGTTCAGAGTCTTGGCCGGCGTAGATCTCGTACAGCCAGGCAGCGTAAGTAAAGTTTGGTTCAGGGATTTCGCCTGGCAGCGGTTCGTCCAGGTCTGCTAGCGGGAGCAAGAGCACCTGTCCGGGATAGATACGGTCAGGGTGTTTGAGATGGTTGAGCTTGATGATTTCTGTCATTTCCACATTGTAGGCCCTGGCGATCTTGTAGATTGTGTCTCCTGGTTGTACGACATAGCGTGCGTAGTTCATAATGATCCTCCTCGTTTGCTTTTTCACTTTACTATATTCGGAGCCTAAAAGGGTGGGGAATGGATAATTGTGGCATATATTGGACAACTCCGCCGTAAATATTAGGAAATAGTTGCGGAGAGGGGGATTGTTTATGGGTACAGCAATTCTGCGGGGGATTAGTAAGGCCTTGCTGGTGACGCTTCTTACGCTTCTGGGGGGAGTGCTGTGGGAAACAATGGGGCTTGGCGGGATCAGTGTTTCAAGTCTCGTAGATATTGGGTTATTTTTGAGTTGTTTAATTGGGGGCTACCGGGCGGGGAGAGACGGCGGTCATTGGGTTCTGGGCGGAGCGGCCGGCGCGGGCTATGTCGGGGTTAGTACTCTCCTGCTGGCATTGTTCGCTCCGGTAAGCGCAAGTGGGGTGGTGCAGGTTGTGGCAGAGGGGGCTTTGCTTGGTGCCCTGGGTGGGGTCATCGGCGGGGGGCGAAGTGGACGCCGAGGTTGGCGAACCGGGCAAGAGTATGGGACTGATTATAGGCAAACCGGCAGGGAGCTTGATTACAGATACGATAGTAAGCAAGAGGGGTACAGCCACGAGGACATGGAACGAAAATACAGGTACGAGGCCGCAGAACGTGATTATAGGTATGGTGCCACCGAAGGTGATTACGGATACGACCCCTCGGAACGTGATAACAGGTACGATGAAGTAGAACTGGACGGAAACCGTGAAAGAGCGGACAGTGAGCACGGTTACAGGAATCAGGACAGCGATGTCCATCCGTGGTGGGAAGAGGAAATGGGCGGTATCAAGAGAACAGGCTAAGCATAATGCCGATAGCAGTACATACATGAATCGAACAACTGTTAGATATGCGTAAAGCCCGCTGTTGCGGGCTTTACGCATATTATGGCAGGCAGGGTCACACACTACATATGGCACGGGTTAATGATATAAGTAAAATTAACTACTTAGGAGTCAGGAGCCAGGAGTCAGCATGAGAGAACGGTTTATCGTCTGGAATTATTCTGAATACCTGATCTGAATACCTGAATAGTAACAAGTAAAAGTAAACCTTGGGGGTGAGCTAAATAGACACAGCCCTCTTTATCATACTGTTTGCGGCAGCGGGTTCATTTGTTGGCGGGACTGTTCTAATAATAATCTTATTTTTTGGAGGTAAAGCCTTTTTCCGCACCATTGTTCAAAGAATCTTCTCATTAATAATAGGGAGGATTTTGCAAGACAAATATTCTGAGAATCTGACGGAGCTCTGGACTGCCCTTGAGCGGGTTTCCCTGCGCCATGTTATCGAACTAAGTTTACGCGCCGAGGAGGGGAAGATAATCAAACGCCCACTTGGTTCGCCTAAACCTTTTCCCGGATATGATCAGCTTCTGTTTATCCCGGCTCAGATGGCACGTTTGCCTATCGAAGGCGAAGTTCCGGTAGACATGAAAGTGACACTGGGGCCCAAAGCAATTAAACCGCTCACGCTGGATATTCCGCTGATGATCTCAGGTATGGGCTACGGTGTGGCTCTGTCTGAGGAGGCGAGAATAGCTTTAGCCAGAGCTGCCAAACAGCTGGGCACGGCGATTAACTCGGGGGAAGGTCCATTTCTACCAGAGGAACGGCAGGAAGCAGGCAAGTATATCTGGCAGATCGCGCGCTCTACCTGGAGCCGCAATCCGCAGGGGATTGCAGCCGCAGATATGCTAGAGGTGCAAATGGGTCAAGGGGCCAGGATCGGCACGCATTATCATGATCCGGCGACAATTAAAGGAAAGGCGCAAAAACTGATGGGGATTTCCCCGGTCGAATCCGGCCGAGCGGGCTCGGTGATTGCCGGGATTACAAATCCTTGGGATTGGCCCAAGTATGTGGCAGACTTGCGGCAGGAAGCAGGAGGCAAACCGATAGCACTTAAGATCATGGCTGGAGGACATTTGGAACGGGACTTAGCCGTGGCGATCGAAGCGGGCTTTGACATCCTGGTGCTTGAGGGGGCGCAGGGAGGTACGAATGGTTCATCACCCACGATGGAAGATGACTTTGGTATTCCTTCACTTGTAGCCTTGACCAAGGCGGTGCGCTATTTGCGCGAGCAAGGGGTCAGGCATGAAGTCAGCTTGGTAGCAGCCGGTGGATACTTTACACCGGGGGAGTGTCTTAAAGCCCTCGCTTTGGGTGCTGATGCCGTATATCTGGGAACTGTGCCTTTATTTGCACTGGTGCACAAGCAAATTGGCAAGGTGATGCCATGGGAGCCTTTGACTCAACTCGTTAACTATGATTCCAAATATAAAAGCCGCCTGAATATTGATCTAGCGGCGAAGAGCGTTGTCAATACGCTCAAGTCTATGATTATGGAAATGGAAGAGGCAGTCAGAGGGCTGGGAAAAACATCTCTGGCTGAAGTCGGGCCCAATGATTTAGTTGCGCTTGATGCCTGGACAGCAGAGATTACGGGAGTAGAGCGCGTTAAATAAGCCTGAATTTGCGGGAGGCCGCTTGCAAATCCTGGGCGGCGTTGGAGAGTTCTTCGGTCGAGGCGTTAATTTCCTGCATCGAACTGAGCTGTTCCGTGCTGTTGGAAGCCACTTCCTGAGTCTGAGCAGTTGTTTGTTGACTGACAGAAGCAACTTGCGAGATTTCCCTGGTAATATGATCAGATCCGGCGGCGATTTGCTTGCTGAACTTGGAAACTTCCCCAATGTGGCGGTTTACGGTCTGGGTGCTTTCGACAATGCGGGCAAAGGCTTTCTGCGCCTCTTCGATAACTTGGGCACCGCTGAGGACGACTTCTTTTTCCTCATCCATACTCGAGATTGCCCGACCGACATTAAGGGTAATATCGTGGATAATCTGTTCAATTTGGGCACTCGAATGGGTGGATTGCTCGGCTAGTTTACGGACTTCTTCAGCGACCACGCTGAAACCGCGTCCGTGTTCCCCAGCCCTGGCCGCTTCAATCGCAGCGTTTAAGGCCAAGAGGTTTGTCTGGTCGGAAATGGTCTTGATTGTTTCCACGATCGAGCCGATAGAAGCGGACTTTTCTCCTAATTCAGTAATGATGTTACCGGTTTCGGCTACCGTTTGATGGATATGGTTCATCTGAGCGCTGGTTTTGGCGATAGAGTTATTCCCGTCATTAGCAACATGCAGAGCCTGGCTCGAAGCTTTGTCTGCAAGTAAAATGCTCTGTTCAATCTTTTGGATCAAAGCGGACATTTCCGTTATCGCTTCTAAAATCGCCTGCACGCTGTTGGCCTGGGCCTGGGAGCCCAGGGCTACCTGGTTGATCGCCAGGGCTACTTGCTGGGCCGCCTGCGCGGTGGCTTCCGCACGTTCGGAGAGAACAGAAGACGAATCTGCAAAAATGTCGGCATTGTGTGAAATATTTCCGACCAGGGAACGAAAACTTTCGAGCATTTTGTTTAGAGCTTTGCAGAGGTGGCCCACTTCATCTTGCTCGGTCATACAGTAGAGGTTGGGCGTAAGGTTCCCTTCCGCCACCACGGTCGCGAATTCCACGCCGCGTCTAAGGGGAGTGACGGTTAAATACGCGATGTAGAGCCCGTAGAGAATAATGAAGCCGCTGGTCACTGCCGTGAGAATTAATACCATTCCTATGTTGTGCTGAAGGCTTGTGCCTTTTTGAACTAAATAGTAGACTGTTGACCCCGCGGCAAGAGTAATGGACGCATTAATCGAAAAGGCGATAATCAGTTTGGTAGCAAGACTCAGGTTGAACCACCAACGAACTATGCGTGAATGTTTAAAAAAGAATTGACCAAATCGTTCAAGGAAATCTTCCATTATGTACGCCTCCTATGCAAATTCGGGATAATTTGAGATTAATTGGAGGATAATGTTCGAATGTTCACTTGTGTAAACCATATAACGCTGCTTTATTTTACCATAACAATGTCCATTTGGGGAGGGGTAGTGACGTAGTTTTTGACAATGAATTAGACCCTGAGTATAATGTTAGTGTATTTAGGCAAAGATCTTAAGAACGAAACCCGATGAGCGTGAGGAATAGCGTACCGAGGCTGTTGCAGAGAGAAGGACCGTTTCGCTGAAAGGTTGTTCACAGTCGGCGCTAGGGTCGCACAGGAGGGGCAGGGGGGAACGGAGTACTCTCTGACGGGCAGCCCGTTAACGCGTAAGAGTGCCAAGAGGGTTTCTCTCTTGGTAAAAAAGGTGGTACCGCGGAGCTTTTCGCCCTTTTGGAGGGGAAAAGCTCTTCTTGTTATATCAAGATTTATGTGAGCAAGATTTTGTAGTTTGAAAGGAGTTCGGGATATGCCGGATGCAAAGAATTCAACAGAATTATCTTCAGTTTATGATCCTGGTTCGGTGGAAGGGAAATGGTACCGCTTCTGGGAAGAGAGCGGCTTTTTCCGGGCGAAAGTTGAGGAGGACAAGAAACCTTTCAGCATCGTGATGCCCCCGCCCAATGTTACCGGTTCTTTGCACCTCGGACATGCGATGGACAGCACGATTCAAGATATCTTGACCCGCTTTCGGCGGATGCAGGGCTATAATACTTTATGGCTGCCGGGAACGGATCACGCAGGGATTGCCACTCAGGCAAAGGTGGAAGAACAACTGACTAAGGAAGGGTTAAGCCGTCATGATCTGGGACGGGAAAAGTTTCTTGACAGGGTATGGGAGTGGAAGGAAGAGTATGGAGGTCATATTACCAACCAACTTAGGCGTTTAGGGGCTTCCTGTGACTGGGACAGGGAAAGGTTCA
>DAHVVW010000076.1 GCA_027357125.1 Clostridiales bacterium | reverse complement strand
GGGACATGCAGCTCTTCAGCTAAAGAAGCGCTCTGTAAAAAATATCTTTCTGCTTCAACATAGGATTCCTTGCCCAGACAACGGGTTCCATGTTCCATTAAACTCCGCCAGATAGACAAAACTTGCTCGTTCATACTATCCCCTCCGTGTCGTATTCATAATATGCACGGCGCGTTTTTTGGGCACGAGACGAGCAATTTACCTATAAGGCTTGGAACCTAGACAGAAAAGTCGAATTATGTTAAGCTGAGTGTGAGGAGGTGTTGGATCATGAATACTTACCGGCCGTCTTCATCTTCAAACTTTTGGCTAATCGCACTAAAGGTAGTACTGCTCTTGCTCGGACTTTACCTGTCAGCCTTAATTTTGAGTCGGATCTTTTCCTGGTTATTTTTAGTCCTGTTTGCCATAATTAAAGTGGTAGTCTTTGTCATTATGGCCTTCCTTGTCCTGCACTTTTTCCTTAAAGTCCTATTTAGATTCGACCTTTACCGATTTATTCTAGGTTCACACTTTCACCGTTGGTAAGGTAAAACATAAAAGTCGAAAAAAGTTAAACATAGCGTCTGTGCCAGACGCTTTTATTTTTTGCATAACTCCCCCACATTCCTAATATGTTTTAGACGAGGAGGGGTCTTTATGCGCTTTATCGTTTTCAAGAGTCCCTCGTGGCGCAACCTGATTTTATGGGGGATACTGATTTTCGTCCTCTTAGCCTACCGGGAAAACGTTGTCTCAGTCTTCTCTTCCAAACTCAAGCCCATTTATTCAGCTAATGTCAACTCCAACATTATCGGGCTAAGTTTTGATATAAGCTGGGGTGAGGAGACTGCCGAACCGATCCTGGACATTCTTAAGCACGAAGGAGTTAAAGCTACCTTTTTCCTTTCCAGTCCCTGGGCGGGCAAACACGAAGCCTTAGTTAAACGCATGGTCGCGGACGGACACGAAATCGGATCACATGGCAACCGTCACATTGACTTAAACACCTTAGGACCGTCTGAAATTGAAAAGGAAATCACTTCAGCTCAAGCAGTCTTGGAGAAACTCTCCGGAAAAAGCGTAGGCCTGCTGCGTGCCCCTAACGGGGCTTATGATAACAAACTGATCCAAGTCTCGAACAAGCTCGGGTACAAAGTGATACAGTGGAGTGTTGATTCCCTTGACTGGAAACGCCCAGGTTCCGATGCCGTAGTCAACAACGTCTTAAACGGTTTACGTCCGGGCCGAGGTGCTAAAGCCGGGGACATTATTCTCTTCCATGCTTCCGATTCTGCACCGGATACTGTCCAGGCCCTGCCTCGGGTACTCCAGAATCTGAAAGCCAGAGGGTATTCTTTAGTTCCGGTTGGAGAACTTCTGCAGCAAGCCAGTAGCACCTGGCCGCCTGAAAGTAACATTCCCTAGATAGCATTGCTCCTCGCTTAAGCTACGTTACAGGCATAAGCTAGATACCGTTGTCACTAACTAGCGCTTTCAGAGTGTCCTCAGCTCGTAGGCGGTCGTTAGTTTGTTTGAGCGCGCTCTCGGCATCGGCACGCAATTGTCCAGGCAATCCCAGAGCTAAGGCCAGTTCCAGCGAAGTCTTCCCTTCGCCCAGCCTGCCCTGGTTTAACCTCTTAATTCCTTCAAGATAATTGGCATAGCTTTTTCCCTGGGGCAAAGAGCCTAAATTAGTTATTATATCTTGATCCAGGGTACCCTGACGCAATTGCAAAAGGCCTTTCTGCACTAAATAAATAGGGGTCGGGCTAAGATCATGATCAAGTTCAGCACTCAGTTCAAGGGCTCTTGTCCATTCCCCCTGAGCCAGAGACAGGTTAAACTCCAACATCCTGGCGGCAGGATTCTGAGGTTCAGCCTTCAGGGCTGCCCTCAGCTCAGGTTTTGCCTGCTCCGGCTCATGTAAAGACAGATGTGCCTGTGCCAGAGCTAAATTCCTTATTGTTTCCTCTTTCTCACTTAAGCCTGTGAGCGCTTGCAGCAGACCCTGAGCATAACGGAAATCCTTGATGGCCAAGGCCATCAGGCCTTGCGCCAAAGCCTTCGTTGTTTCTGAGGAGAACTCAGCCATCACTCCTTCTGCTTCCATATTGCTTCCTTCTTGCAGAAGAAGTTGGAACAGCCATAAGCGATGACGGTCATCCTGATAAAGTGCCAGTTCTTGTTTAAGCCCTTCCCGGGGACCCTGATTAAGCCTTAACCACAACTTAGCATCCCTAAAAGAAGCCCACCTGTTCAAAATTGGAGCATGCTGATCTACCCAGGCAATTTCCGTTGCCACTGAATCAAAGTCAAAATCAGACTGGGCCCGCGTTATCCTGCTCAGGTGCCATAATAAAGGGGATGTCAGAATTCCTATGAGAATTATTGCCAGTATTAAATAAAAGCGGGGCTTGATTTTCGGCCTGCTCCGCTTTTTTTGCTTTCCATTTTCCCGGTTTTTGCTCAGGCGCGCCGCGCTCACACCAATTCCCCTCTCATCTTTACTATTCCTCAGCTGAACCTTAATACTTTGCCTTTATGTATGATGTCAGTGCCCCCGCCACGAAGAGAAGCCTTCTCCCACCACTTCCGGAACCTCAGAAATAGCGACAAAGGCTTGAGGATCATGAGTATGAATAATCTCTTTGATCTGAGACAACTCAGTCCGTCTGATTACGCAATAGATAATCTGTTTGGCATCTCCGGAATAAGCCCCGACAGCGTTAAAAAAGGTGACACCCCGTTCCAGCTTAGCCATGATGTCCTGGGCAATCTTGTGCGGTGCCTCTGTTACCACCAGCACAGATTTTGAATGATTCATCCCCGCCTGCACCAGATCGATCACCTGAGTGGCGATAAACATATAGATCATAGCATACATCGCCATTTCCGGTCGGAAAATCACCGCTGCCCCTAAAAAAATTACAGCATCAATTCCAAGGAGAATTTGCCCAACACTGAACGGGGTCGTCCTGCTTAAGTATACTGCAAGGATATCAGTCCCTCCCAAAGATCCGCGCGCCCGAAAGATTATACCCATGCCGATACCGGTCAAGACCCCTCCAAAAATTGCCGCCAGCAAGGAATCACTGGTTAGGGGAGGAACTTGGGACGTAAATCCCAGGGTCACCGAAACAGCAACTACTCCTAACACACTTAATAGCAAAAACTCGCGTCCAACCATCTTCAAACCTAAAAGAAAAAGCGGTACATTCAAGAGAAAAACGGTCAAGCTTACAGGCCAGGTAAATATGTAATGTAAAATAATGGCGATCCCGGTAACTCCGCCGTCGGCTATGTGATTGGGAATGATCAAGGAATTGATGCTAAAAGCAACTGTAACTGCTCCGATAAGGACACCGAGCACATGTTGCAGCAAATGCCAGGGAATCTTTTTCAAAATCTGTTTCGAGCCCACTAATATCCCTCATTCAAAGTTAAATACGGGTAAGTTCTTCCTCTGATTATAACGCAGAGAAGTTTATGATACAAATTTTGTTTCTTGACAAACCAAACCTATTTTAGTAAACTAACATAGCGGTTTTTATTACTGCATAAGCGCTCGTAGCTCAGTGGATAGAGTGACGGTTTCCGAGGCCGGAGGTCGCAGGTTCAAATCCTGCCGGGCGCACCACAATTACATAGCCGTGTAAAAGTTGCAAGAAACTTGCAACTTGTTTGTTTTTTAGGGATTTGCGGGTATCGCAAATCCCATTTAATTTTGCTCTGCAAAATGACAAGCTACCTGATGCCCGTTCCCGGCATCCCGGAACTCCGGATCAGTTTGCTTACACACTTCCTGAGCGCGGGGGCAGCGCGTATGGAAACGGCAGCCGGAGGGAGGATTAACCGGGCTGGGCACATCCCCTTTAAGAATTATTCTCTCCTTGTGGGTATTTGGGTCTGGAACCGGAATTGCCGACAACAGGGCAACCGTATACGGATGGAGCGGGCTTTTATATAGTTCGTCATAGTTTGCCAGTTCCACAATTTTACCGAGATACATAACTGCCACTCTGTCACTGATGTGCTTGACCACGGACAGATCATGGGCAATAAACAAATATGTCAGCCCGAACTCTTCTTGCAGATCCTCTAGCAAGTTAACAACCTGAGCTTGGATCGAGACGTCCAAAGCCGATACAGGCTCATCACACACGATAAGTTTGGGGTTAACTGAGAGTGCCCGGGCAATTCCGATGCGCTGGCGCTGACCACCTGAGAATTCATGCGGATAACGGGCACCGTGATATGGACTTAGCCCTACAACGTCAAGCAGTTTGCGCACTTTTTGTTCACGTTTTACATTGTCTGCAAGACCATGAATTAAGAGAGGCTCCCCGATGATATCTCCGACCGTCATGCGCGGGTTCAATGAGGCGTAGGGATCCTGGAAAATCATTTGCATCTGATTGCGCATGGAACGCATCTGAGACGGCGGTAAATTGTTTATTTCTTTGCCTGCAAAGAAGATCTTACCATCGGTCGGTTCCATCAGCCTGAGCAAAGTGCGTCCGGTGGTAGATTTGCCGCAGCCGCTCTCTCCTACTAAGCCCAAGGTTTCTCCTTGCTTTACTTCAAAAGAAACTCCGTCTACCGCCTTGACGTCTCCAACCTTGCGCTGGACAAGGATCCCTTTGCGTATAGGAAAGTATTTGCGCAAATTCTCAACCTTGAGCAGAACTTCCGCCTGTGTGCCCATGATTTTCACCCCCCTCTTGGTCATCATAAAGGAAACAGCTCACTTGGTGGCCGGACTCGATTTCCCTAAGCACCGGTTTTTCCTTAAGGCACCTTTCCTGTTGATGGCGGCAACGGGGAGCGAAATTGCACCCTTGCGGCAAATTCCTCAAATCAGGGGGCTGGCCTTGAATCGGTTCAAGGCGTTTCTTCTCTGTGTCCGTTAATTTAGGCAATGACCCTAAAAGTCCCCAGGTATAAGGGTGTTTGGGCTCGGCAAATAATGTTTTGGCATCGGTGTACTCCACCGTATTCCCAGCGTACATAACCAAAACTTTTTGACAGAGTTCAGCCACCACTCCCAAGTCATGCGTAATCATCATAATCGCGGTGCCAAAATCTTTTTTTAAGTTATTCATAAGTTCCAATATTTGAGCCTGTATCGTAACGTCAAGTGCAGTGGTAGGCTCATCTGCGATCAGGAGTTTCGGGTTGCAAGACAGAGCCATGGCGATCATAGCCCGCTGGCGCATCCCGCCGCTAAACTGATGCGGGTAGTTGTTGACCCTGCTTTCCGCTTCCGGAATCCCCACCTTTTTCAACATATGAATTGCTTTTTTCTTAGCCTCAGCCCGTCCGACTTTTTCGTGCAGGATAATGGACTCCATTATCTGCTCTCCCACGGTTAATACAGGGTTGAGCGAAGTCATAGGGTCCTGGAATATCATGGCAATATCATTGCCCCTAATTTTCCGCATTTCGCCCTCAGTCAGTCGGGTCAAGTCTTTGCCATCAAACAGAATTTGCCCACTCACTATTTTCCCGGGCGGAATTGGAATCAAACGCATGATCGACATGGCCGTGATACTCTTGCCTGAACCGGATTCCCCGACTACCCCTAAGGTTTCCTCTTTATTGATCTCCAGGTTGACCCCGTCTACTGCCTTAACCACGCCCGCTTCCGTATAAAAGTGGGTCCGGAGATCTTTCACTTGGAGCAAATTATTACTCATCTCTCTTCACCCCTATTCTTTCAAGCGCGGATCTAAGGCATCGCGCAAGCCGTCACCCAGGAGGTTAAACCCAAGCACGGTCAAAAAGATTGCAACCCCGGGCCAGATGACCATCCACGGAGCATTCCAGATGTAGGTTGTGCCTTCCGAAAGCATCAGACCCCAACTGGGATTGGGCGGCTGCACGCCGATCCCGAGAAAGCTCAGCCCTGCTTCGGACAAGATGGCGCTCCCGATATTCATCGTCGCATACACGATAATCGGAGCGAGTGTATTAGGCAGAACATGTTTCCAGATGATGCGGGAATTACTCGCTCCTACAGCCCGTGCGGCCTCGACATACTCACTGGCTTTGACCGACAAGACCTGCCCTCTGACCAGACGGGCAAAATTTGTCCATCCGATCAAACCGAGCGCGATAAACACATTAATGAAACTTGGGCCCAAAAATGTCATAATCGCGATCGCCAAGAGAAAGAACGGAAAAGCAAAGAAAATATCAGTAATGCGCATGATCAAAGAATCAACCCAACCGCCATAGTAACCGGAAACAGCTCCGACAAACACTCCGATCACCAGGGAAATCCCGGTCGCCACCACGCCCACGATCAAGGAGGCTCTGGCACCATGGAAAACCCTGCTCAAGATGTCCCGCCCTAGGACATCCGTACCCATTAAGTGTCCCGCACTGGGAGCGCGCAAAGATTCTTTCATGGCTTGGCCGGTAGGATCATACGGGGAAATTACCCCGGCAAAGATTGCGATTGAACATAACAGTACGACCAGAAACAACCCCAATAAAGCAAGTTTATTGCGTTTTAAGCGCGACCAGATATCGCGCATTGGGGAAGAAATAACGTATAATTCATTTTCTGTAATTGCCATCCTTATCCCCCCTATCTCAGTCGTAACGGATACGCGGGTCTAATACTGCGTACGAGATATCAACTAAAAGATTAATAATAACGAAAACCAAAGCCATAAACAGGGTAACCCCCTGCACAACCGGATAATCCCGGCGCGAGATGGAGAAATAGAGCATCGACCCTATCCCCGGCAAAGAGAAGATAGTTTCGGTCAAAATCGCGCCCCCCATTAACCCGGCAAAATCAATCCCTGCCTGGGTAGCCACCGGAATGAGCGCATTGCGCATTGCATGCTTGAAAATAACAACTCGCCCTGACAGTCCCTTGGCGCGCGCGGTTCGGATATAATCCTGGCGGATAACTTCCAGCATACTTGAGCGGGTCAGGCGCACATACATGGCCATCGAAGAAAACCCGAGCGCAAATCCGGGCAAAATATAGTATTGCAACTGGAATCCTCCGCCCCCGATGCCACTTACAGGCAAAATATGCAAAACCACGCCAAAAATCAGTTGTAGCATCATCCCCAACCAAAAGGTCGGGATGGAAACTCCAGTCATTGCGAAAAAGGTGGCAAAGCTATCCCAAAAACTGTACTGTTTGACTGAGGACAAGATCCCGATCAATACCCCAAAGATGACTGCGATAAATATCGCGACCAAGGTCAATTGGAAGGTTACCGGAATCTTGTCTCTAAGCATCTGTGTTACTTCCTGATGTTGAATATATGACCTCCCAAAATCACCTTGAACAATATTGCCGAGATAATGGAGATAACGTATAACCAGCGACTGATCCAGTCCTAATTCCTGGCGTATATTTTCTGCAGCTTGCGGTGTAATATGCTGGCCAAGCATAAGTGTTACAGGATCGCCGGGTACAAAGCTCATCATTAGAAACGTAATAATTGAAATACCAATAAGCACAGGTATGAGTTGGATTAAGCGGCGAATAATGTACCTAGTCACAAATTCCCCTCCTTTTCTTAAGGTGTCCCTCTTAGTATACTTGGAAACAGAAACTAACGCATCCGTAATTATTGCTAACATAGGAATATAATACCTGCTAACTTATTAGTGCCACATATCTTCCACTTAAGAAAAGGAAGTCTTTGTGGCACTAAGCCATCTGATAAACATGCTAAAAAGAGTTTAGGCAGCCCCGCAGGGCTGCTTAAACTCTTTAGGTTGTCAGCTATACTTCCGTAATTATTTAACTAATTTTACCCGGCTCATGTTCTTCTGGTCAAGGGGGTCGATATAGAGGTCTTTAACATTCTTGCTGAACAAATGCATATAGGTCGTGTTGAAAAGCCAGGCTGCCGGAGCATCGTCAACAATTTTCTGTTCTGCCTGCTGGTAAATTGCATTTCTTTTGGCTTGGTCAGTCTCTACACGTCCCTGATCCAGCAACTTTTCAACATCCGGGTTGCTGTAGAAGGTGTCATTGTTAAGCCCTGCCTGAGCCTTGGTGTACAAAGCATAAAGGAAGTTGTCCGGATCCGGATAGTCAGCGCCCCAGGCCAAGCGGAACATCTGGCTGTTCCCGGATTGGAGGTCTTTAATATAGGCGGCCCATTCCAAGTTGATGAGT
>DAHVVW010000075.1 GCA_027357125.1 Clostridiales bacterium | reverse complement strand
AGCTATTCTTTATCTCTACAAAATCCCCTATTTTTACATTATCTTCCAAATGCGTTCCCGGACGCAGATAGGCAAACGGACCTACCGTTGAGCGGGCTCCGATCACAGCATTTCTGGCTACTGTATGGCTTATTTCGCACCCTTCCTGACACTGACACGAATCCAGCAGAACGTGCGGCCCAATTACGGTGTCTTCCTCAATGCGGGTATTTCCCTGAAGGAAGGTAAAAGGCAGAATCGTAACATCTCGCGCGAGCGCAACCCCGGCTTCGATAAAAGTAGAAGCAGGATCAGTAATCGTGACCCCTTCATCCATCCAATAGTGCAAAATCCGCTCTCTCACAATCTTTTCTGCTTCCGCCAGTTGCCTGCGGGAATTAATCCCTAAAGCCTCTGTCGGATCTTCTGTGACATAGGCCAATACTTTTTGGCCCCTAGCCAAGAAAAAGGAGAAAACATCTGTAAGATAGTACTCTCCTTGTGCGTTTTGCGGTTTTATCTGGGCCAGAGCCTCCTTCAAGGCTCTAACATTAAAACAGTATGTCCCGGTGTTAATTTCCCGGATCAGACGTTCCTCTGCTGTCGCATCTTTTTCTTCCACAATCTTAAGCAGTTGGTTCCCGTCTTTAACAACGCGGCCATAGCCATAGGGATCGCTGAGCACAGCGGTTAGGACAGTTGCCCTACAATCCTCCACCTCATGAAGCTGCCGCAGTGCACGCAAAGTCTCTTCATTAAGGAGGGGCTGGTCCCCGCTTAAAACTAGCACATTGTCCACGCCTTCAAGGTACGGAAGGGCTTGCATCAAGGCATGCCCTGTTCCAAGCTGTTCAGTTTGCACAACAACTTGTACCTGCCCGCCTAGCTCCGCTTCCACCAATTCTCGGCCATAACCCAGGATGACCAAAGGGCGCTCAATGCCCAAAGCCTTGAGCGCATCCAAAACATGTTCAATTAAAGGTTTCCCGGCTAACTTATGCATGACCTTAGGCAGTTTAGACTTCATGCGCGTTCCTTTGCCCGCAGCCATTACCACTGGCGCCCAAACAGGCATAATCTTCTTTCCCCTCCACTTTTAGTTTATCCTCAATGCAATCTTTATACCCAAAATTTATTTATTCGTCAATTTATATAAATTTCCTCTTTTAAGCCCCGACTCCTTGACTTTAAACAAAGAGTTTTTAATTTTCATTAACAGCTACTTCATCTAAACATCGGAAAAAAGGAGACCCCCATAGGGCCTCCTTTTAATACTAAGTATTGCATGGCATTAGATAGCTTCCTGATAGGCTTTGAGTACTGCCGTTTGGATAACCTCACGGGCAGCGGCGGAAATCGGGTGGGCTATATCGCGAAACTCCCCTTCCGGTGTTTTGCGGCTTGGCATAGCAACAAAAAGACCGTTGGTGCCTTCGACAACTTTCACATCGTGCACGACAAACGCATTGTCAAAAGTCACCGACACCACGGCTTTCATCTTGCCTTCCACATTGACTTTCCTGACCCGTACGTCGGTAATATTCATCATTAATGCTCACCACCCTTCCCCTTGCCTCAGGGCTTAACGCCGGTCTTGTGTACGGTATTGATAATATATTCTCTGCTTGGTAAAAAAATCCTGCCTGTTTCGAGAAAAAATTTTATGTAAAAACTGAATATGCTCAATTTCCGGCTCAGAGTGCTTAATTCTCGAACATTTGCCTATTGACCTTCAACTTGTGAGGGCACGGGTCTAACTACAGTGATCCCGCTCACAGGATCGAATTCTTCGAGTCTAAGGAGAGCTAAATAGTCTTCCACTAATTTAGGCTCACGCGTAAGAGCGGTTTCCATTAAGACACCGATTCCGACAACGGTGGCTTCAAACTCAGCCATAAGATTAATCAGAGCGCGGGCAGTGCTGCCCGCTTTCATGAAATCATCAATCAGCAGGACTTTTGTACCAGGGTCAAGAGCCCGCCGCGAAAGGGACATTGTCTGAATCCTGCCCGAAGAGCCTGACAGATAATTGATACTGACAGAAGACCCTTCTGTAACCTTATTGCCATGGCGCACCACCACCATCGGCAGTCCCAAGGCTTCGGCCGTGACCAGAGCCAGGGGGATTCCTTTTGTTTCCACTGTCACGATCGCATCCGGTTTATGCTGCCGGAAAGCCCCCGCAAAAATGAGCCCCAACGGTCTAAGAACTGCCGGGTCAAACAGCAAATCAGTCATGTACAAGAAAGCCCCGGCCACTATCCGCTCCGGGCTGCTGAGCTTAAGTGCCAGCTCGTGCAGAACCAGGCCTGCCTCCCTCTCTGATATTTCCGGAACATACCTAACTCCCCCGGCTGCTCCCGGTAGAGTCTCCAGCCTGCCCTGGTAAGACAGGCGCAGGCTTTCCCTTACTGAGAGCAAATCCTCGCTGATCGTGGATTTCGCTGTGCCAAACCGTTCCGCAAGTGTCGTAAGCGGTATCAGCACATTTGGTTTGGCCATCAGCACTTGGGTAAGCGCAACCATGCGTTCCGCCCGTTTTACTTTATCCGCTGCCATACCCTAACTACCTCTTTAATAAATTTATCGTTACTATTTAGGTAGTCAGAATTCAGAATTCAGTAGTCAGAATACCCAAGAATATGCCCCCGGCAATGCCACAGACATAAACCGCTTTCTCATACTGACTCCTGACTACTGACTCCTGACTACTGAGTTGTGAGTAGTTACAATTTATTATTCTTTAGCTGCCAGAGCCTGCGTGCGCAACGCTTCAAACATGACATTTTCAGCCGTCACAATATGCGAGTTTGCCAGTTCCTGAGCCTTCTCCACATCATGATTGGCCAAGGCCTCAACGATCGCCCGATGCTCTTCGATAGCATCCCTGACCCGGCCCGGTACTGCCAGAGACGTTGCCCGGAAACGCTGGATCTGTTCCCTTAAATTTTCTAAGATTTGTACCAGGCGCTGATTGCGGCTTGCTTTATACACGAGGGCATGAAAATCCGTATCGGATTTTACAATCAGCTCTAAATCACGTTCTTCACCCTCTTTATACAGTAAAACTCTCTCCATTTGTTCGATTTCATCGTCTGTAATCCGTTCGGCCGCCAGCCCGGCAGCCAAACCCTCAAGTGCCGCCCGGATTTCAAACACATCGGCCACGTCTTTATGCGATACCCCTGCCACATATGCTCCTTTGCGCGGAATCATCACCACAAAACCCTCAAGCTCGAGTTTGCGGATTGCTTCCCGCACCGGAGTGCGGCTTACTCCCATTTCTTCCGCCAATTGAATTTCCATCAGCCTTTCGCTCGGTTTTAGCACCCCGCCGATGATTGCTTCCCGCATAGCCTCAAACACAATCTCCCTTAACGGCTTATAGCTGTCAAGCGTAACCGGAACTAACCTTCTTTCCATAGTCTAATTCCCCTTTCATCCTGAAAAGTTTGTTGACGCAGTCCACACTTGGCTATACCCTTGCTCCCTTAAAACTTTGGCTGTGCGTAAGGCGTGCTCGCGCCCCCGCGTCAAGCCGAAAACAGCCGACCCGCTCCCCGACATTAAAGCACCATAACAGCCGGACTTCAGCATGATCCTTTTAATGTGCCCGATTTCCGGGACCATCCGGATTGAAACCTCTTCGAGGTCATTACTTAGCAGAGCGGCTATTTGTTCAGGCCTGCCCGCTGTCAAGGCCTGTATCCAGGCATCTTGATTAAGACTCCCCGTTTGACCCTCCTCGTCAAAGCGGCGGTACGCTTCTTGGGTATTAACTCCGGCCAGGGGCTTCGCCACTACCAGCTCCAACTGACGCACCGGCGGGAGTTTCTCCAATATTTCCCCTCTCCCTGTAGCCCACATCGTACCTCCATCCAGGCAAAAAGCAACATCAGCCCCAATACTCCCGGCAAGCTCCCTCAGTTCTTCCCCGGAGAGCGGCGAGCCATAAAGCTCGTTTAATACCCGCAAAACTGCGGCGGCATTACTGCTCCCTCCCGCCAAACCGGCTTCAAGCGGTATTTTCTTCTCAATCTCAATTTCAATTTCAATTCCGGCTGGTTTACCCAGGCGGAGCACAAACTTCTCCGCCGCCCGGTAAGCCAAATTAAACGGTCCGCTCAGCTCACCGCAGCGGCAGGTAATCCCATCCCCCCTACGCCAAACCCTTATGACATCATAAAGTGAGATGGACTGCATCACACTTTGCAGTTCATGATATCCGTCAGCACGGCGACCGGTAATCGCCAGGGCCAGATTAATCTTGGCGTAAGCGAACGTTTCTTTAAAAGAATTCGTCATTCCAATGGCCCTTTCCGAACATTAAGATTATATTTTCTCTTATTATACCCATTAGTACTGTTTAATTCCAGTGGCAATTAAGATAGGCAGAACCCGTAAGCTCTGCCTAATTCACGCGCCCTTATGAACCTATCTACTCTCAAGTGCCCGCTCCCACGGCTTTTTCAGCGGAGGGAAATTCAGATTCCGCACACTCGCGCTCCAGCCTGAGCTTAATCTCTGCCTCAATCGGATCCAGGTGCTCATAAAACATCACGAAGATATCCCCGGGCAGGCAGGTGTCCAGGCCATAACAGAAGGCTTCCCTTTCGTTGAGCACGACTGTAATCTTCTTCGGATCCATACCCACCGCTACCGCTTCTTCATAGAGAATGCGGGCAATTTCCCCTTGGTGGCGGCCTCTCAGATCCTTGTCTTCCCGGATAATAAGCCGATTGAAACCCTTGGCAGCCACTCTGGCAACTTCCCTAATCGTTTGGTCAGGCCTGTCTCCGGGTACGGTTATACATCCCACAAGCGAACGCCCTTTGAATTTTTTAAGGGTGTGGGCTATCTCTTCAATTCCTTTGGGGTTGTGCCCATAATCAACGACAACCTCCACCCCGCCCAGGCGGTAAAAGTTGAGGCGGCCCCTGTTGTCTTTATCATCAGAAGCAAAGCTTAGCAGGGACTCGCGGATAGCGTCAGCACTTAGGCCCAGAGCCCATCCTGCAGCCACTGCCGCCAGCGCATTTTGCACATTGTGCCTGGCTTTCCCTTCCCAAGTGATGGGGATCTGCCTCACAGAACAGATTTTGTACTCCCGTGAGCCCTGACACATAAGGATCAGGCCGCGCCGCACGAAGATAGCAACTCCACCCCGGGCAAGGTGTTTGCGTATATGGATATTATCCTTCTCGCCGCTGAAATAGATGACTTTACCCTGGGTGCGGCGGGCCATGTGCACGACATACGGATCATCGGCATTGAGCACGACATAGCTGTGAGGTTTGACAACTTCGGCCACTAAACTTTTGACATGGGCGACATCTTCCACTGTCTCGACCCCGTACTGGCCGAGATGGTCGGCGGAGACGTTGGTAATTACGGCCACATCAGCATAATCATACCCCAGTCCGGAACGCAAAATGCCGCCGCGCGCGGTCTCTAAGACCGCGACCTGAACATCCGGGTGCCTGAGAATAATGCGGGTGCTTTCCGGGCCGGTCGTATCTCCATTAAGCAAAAGTTTACCCCTCACAAAGATACCGTCCGTGGTAGTCATCCCTACCGCCAGCTCTTGATCCAATAGCATTTTCCCGATCAGGCGGGTTGTCGTTGTTTTCCCATTGGTTCCGGTAATCGCTACGATCGGAATCCGGCCATTGCCAGCCGGCATTACCTGCTCGACGATTAATTTGCCTATATCACGCGCCTGTCCAAGCGTAGGGAACTGGTGCATGCGAATCCCAGGAGCAGCATTCACTTCTATTATTTTACATCTTTGCTCCCGATAAGATTTCTCAATATCCTCTAGCACCAGGTCTACCCCTGCGACATCAAGCCCTATAATCTTAGCCGCATACACGGCCAAATCTGCATTGTCGGGGTGGACAATCGGAGTCACATCTTGCGCGAAGCCCCCTGTACTCAGATTAGCGCTGTCACGCAAGTATACCACCTCCCCAGTCCGGGGCACAGATGCGAGCGTAAGCTTCTTTTGCGCCAGAGTCAAGTGCACCACCGGATCGAGCTTGATCTTAGTTAGAGCCTTCTCGTGATCGTCCCCGCGCTCCGGGTCCTGGTTGGCCCTCTCTACCAACTCCTCAATCGTGGACATACCATCCCCGGTGACATAGGCAGGTATGCGCTCAGCTGCAGCAACCAATTTTTCCCCTATGACCAGCAAGCGGTAATTACGCCCGGATATATATTTTTCCACAATCACTTCTTGCCCATAATTCTGCGCAAGTTTGAAAGCTGAGCGCACTTCAGCCTCATTCTTAAGGCGAAGGCTGACACCCTTGCCCTGGTTCCCGTTGTACGGTTTGACTACAACTTTCCCTCTGAGTGAGTGGAAAGCCTCAACCGCCTCGTCTTCACTCTCAACCACTCTTCCATACGGCACGGGCACACCACTTTCGCTCAGAAGCTTTTTCGTTAAGACCTTGTCACAGGCTATATCCACCCCGATACAACTCGTGTGGTCAGTCATCGCAGCCTGCAAACGCCTCTGGTAGCGCCCATAGCCCAACTGGAGCAGGCTGCCGCCGGAAAGGCGCTGAACCGGAATCCCCCGCTCCCGACAAGCTTCAATTATGGATTTAGTAGAAACCCCTAAACTGTTATTCACAATAACCTTATTTAAGGCTGTCACCATAGCCGTCACACGTGAAGGTCCCACTGCTTTGCCGGCAAGCAGTTCGTGCAGGAGGTCATATGCCCGCTTAAATGCTTCCATCGCACCTTCCTGAGAATCATAGTTGAAAATAATCTCATATAAGCCCTTTTGCTCCGGCAAGGCCATCGTTTTGCCATACGGAATATGCTGTCCCGCCAGGGTTAACAGCTCTATGGTCATATGTTCGAGCGTATGGCCGAGCAAGGTCCCCTCCCGCAGGCGTTCCAAAAAACCGCCCACTCTTCCGCGCGCGCAGTGATGCTCTGCCAGCGTCGGCAGACAGTCAACCAGACGTCGATTAAAATCACCCAGGGTATCTGTCGTTACATCCGTCCATTCCTGCAGATCTACAATCGCTCGAATCACCGGCCTGTAACTATACACATTAGCCCCCTCGATCGCCTGGACTTGTCTAATCTCCATCGCTCTGTAAGTCCTCCTTTAGAGTATAGGGAAATATGCCTCTTTAGGCATTTTCTAAGTTAAAATACACTTTTATTATTTTTAACCTTTTTAGCCTTATGTATTCAGGACGGAAACCCGTCGTTTAAGATCGAAGCTGTATCCTTCAGACAGGACATGCATGAAGACCGGGCTTAGAACCAGAGGCTGCCCGGGCGAAGATTCCGATACATTGGTCGCTGCTGACGGAGAGGCGTCCACTACCGTCACGGTCTGGCTCCCCACAACCGTGAACTGTCCATTTTGAGTTACCAGGATTGCCGTATCTTCGTCAATTCCCACTCCGAGCACATAGGGGTTTTGGGCAATTGCTGCCAAGAGCCTGCCGGTACGGCCCCGCTGGGCAAAATGTTGATCTATCACCACTGCCCTTATTAACCCTAGGCCTGGCGCCATCGTAATCTTATCCTTTTTGGGAGTACCGGCCTCCCCGCCCACGATCATCGTGTCCGACATGACTGAAGCACCGGCGCTGGTGCCGGCAATAATCACACCCTTTTCATACAAGCGGTGGAGGGCTCTGCCCACTAAAGTGCCCCCCATCAGGCCGGTAATTCTCAACTGATCCCCCCCTGTAAAAAACACGCCGGTGGCCTTGTTTAACTGCTGAACCAAACCCTCTGCGCTCGCCTGGCTGCGGTCACAGACATCAAGGACATCTACCTCTTCCGCCCCCAGCCGTGAAAACAGTTGTTCATATTGCGCCCCGACCTGACGCGGATATTCAGTAGCGGCTGTCAGCACAGTTATTCGGCTCTCCCGTCCTCCTGCTTCAGCCACAAAATGTCTCAAGATGCGGCACTCTCCCTCCTTGTCCTCCGCCCCTCCGATGATCAAAAGTTTGCCTTCGACGTGTTCGCTCAAATAAATCCCTCCAGTTTAGTTAGTTTCAGCGTAAAAGGGATTGAATTATGCACCCTATGTACAATTTTCATCTTTAACCAAAACGCCATATTATACATGGAAACTAAATACGGGGAGGGAGTTTAGATGTCTTCCCGCCTGATTAAAATTCATAAAAGCAGCCGTCAGCTCGAGCTCTACGAAGGGAATGTGCTCTTGCGCCGTTTTCCGGTTGCCATCGGCAAAG
>DAHVVW010000074.1 GCA_027357125.1 Clostridiales bacterium | reverse complement strand
AAAGGATGCTTATCATAGAGTGCTAATTATAGAGATGCCCACTAAAAAGATCCTTGTAAAGGGGTGCCGTTGATGGGCTTAAGCGAATTGACTCTCACTTTGACCATAGGATTAGCGTCCTGGAGCGACTGGCGCGAGCGCAAAATTTACAACCGCCTGCTCCTGCCCGCATTTATGCTGGCCCTGGTGTTTAATTCATGGGACCGTGGTTTAAGCGGGCTCTCCGCGACGTTAATGGGTGCGGGGGTAGGAATGGCCCTCCTGATCATTCCCTTTGTTATGGGCGGGATGGGGGCGGGAGATGTTAAATTCCTGGCCGTGATCGGTGCATTCGGCGGAGTAGACTTTGTTATAAAATCTTTTCTTTATGGTGCAATCATCGGTGGACTTATTGCAGCGGTATTATTGGCTCGCCGCCAGGCTTTGACGGCAACCTTGATTAAGTTTTTGCTAATGCTCCCATTCCTAATCAGGCCGCAAGAGCTACACGAAAGCATAAGCAGTGCCGGGCAGGAAAAATTTCCTTACGGTATAGCCATGGCTTTAGGAACGTTGGTTGTTATGTTTCTGCCCTAGGAGGAGATCGGGATGATTATAACTCGCCTAAAACATGAAAACGGTCAAGCTGCGCTGGAATTAGCCTTGGTAATCCCCCTCTTGCTCTTGCTCGTGTTTGCGGTTACAGAAATGGGCAGGGTCGGGTATGCCTATATCACTGTAAATAATGCCGCCCGTGCGGGAGCGAGGGTAGCCAGCGTGGGCGGGAATGATCAGGATATCCTGACTAGCATCGATAATTCAGCTTCCTTTCTGGACTTAAATGCCCTTACCGTGCAAATATCTCCGGGGGAGAGCGTGCGCCAGTCCGGTCAGGATGTTACGATCGAAGTAGAATATCCGGTTCAGTTGATCATTCCGGTTATTCAAGGGGTTATTCCTAATCCAGTGGTGGTTGGCGCCCGTCTAAGTATGCGTCTTGAATAAGTATTGCGGGAAATCCGGAGGTAGGAATATGCTGCTGCGAAAAAACGCTGTAAAGGCCCATGAACAAGGGAATGTGGTTATCTTGGTTACTTTGGCTTTAACCGCTCTCATAGGGATGGGAGCCTTGGTCACTGATGTGGGCGTTCTCTATGCCAAGCATGCTCACTTACAGAATGCACTGGACGCAGCCGCTCTTGCTGGAGTGCAGGAACTTCCGGCAGACAGTACTCAAGCAGAACAGGTAGCTGTAGCCTACGCCACCGAAAATGGAGTGAACGGAATTACAGTAGACTTTCCCTCTGGGAATACAGAGATCGTAGTGCATGCTCAGGAGAGGGTTCCGGCTTATCTTGCAACTATCTGGGGAATTAGCGAGAGTACGATCGGGGCAAGTTCAAGGGCAACGATCGTGCCACCGCACTCCCTTACGGGTGCGGTACCGCTTAGCGTCGAGGAACAGGATTTTGCGTACGGGGAAGAGTATACACTTAAATCCGGGGCCAACGGGGGTAATGACGACGATGACGATGATTGCACGCGCGGCGGCTGGTTTGGGGCCTTGGAACTCAGCGGCAATGGTGCACGGGATTACGAGGCCGATCTCGCGCATGGGTATGAGGGCGCTTTAAGCATCGGGCAAGTTTTGGAAGTCAAGCATGGAAATATGAGCGGGCCTACTTCCAGAGGGATTACGGAGCGACTTGACAGGGATATGAGAGTCCCGCGCAACACCTTTGCTGATTTTGACCGGGATGCTCCGGAGATTGTCTATATTCCAATAGTAAAAGTACTATCGCACAATGGGAATTCAATTCACGAGGTGGAAATTGTCGGTTTTGCGGCTTTCTTCCTTGAGGGCGTCGAAGGCAATGGAGTTGATTCAATTGTTAAAGGCCGCTTCCTGCGCACCATCGTTGCACGCGGGCAGGCCGGTGGCAGCTTGGCAGACCTGCTGGAGAGCGAGCAAGAGATGGAAGCAGGGACTTCACTTTCAGACTTTGGGTTATATGCGCCGAAGCTGTTGCCAAATTAAGCCTTGAGTTCAAGTGTTCGCTCAGAACCATAAAAATAAAGAATGTTACAGAAATGTTGTTGGAGTGAAGAACAATGGCACGCAAAGGATTTGTGTTTCTGGCTTTGATATCCGCCTTGATTGCCGCCGGTTCAGCCTTCTTATATCTGAACGGGCTCAACAAGAAGAACGCTCTCGAACTACGAGCATTGGTTGTGGCTAAATCTGAAATAGCCGCTCGTTCAGTATTGACTACGGAGCAATTAACTCTGAAGGAAGTTCCTGTTAAGGGATATCCTCAGGGCGGAATCAGTTCTGTGCAAGGCTTAGTGGGTTCAGTCGCCTTGGTTAATCTGAAGTCCGGTGATCCTGTTCTCTCTTCCATGGTAGAGCGCAGCAATACCGGTGGGGAGCAGTCCAAGGGCACCAACACCGGAAGTTCAACTGCGCTCACGATTCCGGAAGGCAAGCGGGCCGTGGCAATTCCCATCGGCTTGGTGAGCGGAGTTGGATATGCGGTTAAACCAGGGGACCATGTCGATGTGCTGGTTACGCTTGATCTTAAAGACCCTGCCGGGACTAGGACCATAACCTCCCTGGCGGCTCAGGATATCCTGGTTTTAAGTGTGGGTGAGAGCATCGGTGGAGATAAGAGTAAGCTGGATGCCAAATCTTACACCTTGGCTTTGTCCGTACCGCAAGCGATGGCTGTCACGCTTGGGAGCGAAAAAGGGAGCCTGCGCCTACTGCTGCGCAACCCTGCCAATTCTGAACAGCTTACTGCCAGCCCGCTTGATCAGTCTGTTTTCTTGAGTCCGGATTATCATAACATCTATAAATAAGGAGTGATGGTGAATGAAAAAGATCAGCGTTTTAATCGTGGATGACATCAGTGAGACGCGGGAAAGCATTCGCCGTCTGCTTCAGTTCGAATCTGACATTAAAGTAATTGGAGAAGCAGGTTCCGGATCCGAAGCGATCCGTTTGGCGGAAGAGCTTCATCCTGACATTGTGCTAATGGATATAAATATGCCGGAAATGGACGGGATCCGGGCCACTGAACTTCTAACCTTGCGGGTACCGGCGAGCGCAGTTATTATTATGTCGGTACAGGGGGAACAGGCTTATCTTAGGCGGGCGATGATGGCGGGGGCACGTGAGTATATTATTAAACCTTTTACCAGTGATGAACTGGCGGGCGCGATTGCCAAAGTGCATGAGATAGAAGAGCGTAAGCGCCAGGCTCTGGGGGCATCTGCCCAGGCTGCGGCACCGGTCAGTCAGCCGCGCTCCGGGCGTGTGCTTTCCTTTTTCAGTACGAAGGGCGGGGTAGGGAAAACTACACTTGCAGTCAATTTGGCTGTATCCTTAGCCGCAACAGGAAAATGGAGAGTGTTGCTCGTTGACCTGAACCTGCAGTTTGGGGATGTGGCAGTTTTTCTTAACCTGACTCCGAAGCGGACAATTGCTGATATAACCCAAGCTTCTTCCTTGAACTATGCAGAAATTCAGTCCTGCCTGCTGACGCATTCCTCCGGTCTGCAGGTACTGACAGCTCCAACCCGCCCGGAATATGCGGAACTGGTCACTGCTGAGCATATTGACAAGATTCTTACCGAAGTTAAACCCCATTTTGACTTTATAATCTGTGATAATATTAGCCGTTTTGAGGACATCAGCCTTGTTAGCTTCGATGCTGCCGAACAAATCTGGCTGGTGGTGTCTACAGATATCCCCACTCTCAAAAATACTAAGCTTAGCCTGGAAGTTCTGGACGGACTGCACCATTCGGATAAAGTACGCCTGATTCTAAACCGCTCTGGCAAAGAAATGGGACTGGATATGCAAGATGTAGAAAAAGCCCTTAATTTCCGGGTCAGTTATGAAATACCCAGCGATGGCAGGAATTTGGTTGCGGCTGTGAATAAGGGGGTACCGTTTGTAAGCGGTCATCCCGGTTCGAAGGCGGCAGAGGGGATACGGAAAATGGTTGAGGACTTAACTCTGCCTCGGCCCGCACAGGATATAGCCAAATTTTCTCCGCAACAGCCGAGCTTGTGGCATTATTTCCGCGGGATTGGCAAAGTATTTGGCTTTTAAGGAGGAATAAAGGATGTCATTGCTGAAGCGCCTGGAAAAAGGCAAACATCCGGAAGAAAGTGCTCCGGAAGCAAGAAGTCCACGCCCGGAGGCTCGGAGTGTCCGGACAACATCGGCCAGTGATCCCTGGCGCGAGTTTAAAAGCACAGTTCACCACGAAGTGATTAAAGCCTTGGAAAGTGCGCAATTGCCGAGTCTTACCGAGGAAAATTTACGCCTCGTTATCGAGGAAACACTAGACGGTGAAGCTGAGAGCAAGGGATTAACCATTCCCAGGCATGACAGGCAGCGCCTGGTTCAGGATCTAATTGATGAGATTCTTGGCTTTGGCCCTATTACTCCGCTCATAAACGATCAGAGTATAAACGAAATTATGGTTAACGGTCCGCGGCAGGTCTATGTTGAGCGTCAGGGGAAACTCGAGAAAACGGACGTTTCCTTTTACGATGATGCTCATGTTTTGCATATCATTGAGAAAATAGTTGCTCCTCTGGGCAGGAGAATTGACGAGAGCCAGCCAATGGTTGATGCCCGTCTCCCAGACGGTTCACGCGTGAATGCTATTATTCCGCCGCTCGCCTTAAATGGTCCGACTCTAACAATCCGTAAATTCGCCAAGGATCCGTTCAAGGTTGATGACCTTATCCTTTTCGGCACCTTGACCCGGGAAATGGCCAGATTTTTAGAAGCCTGTGTTAAAGCGCGGCTTAATGTTATCGTCTCAGGCGGAACCGGCTCAGGCAAGACCACGACCTTAGGGGTATTGTCAGCTTTTATTCCGGAAGACGAACGGATCATCACGATAGAGGACGCTGCTGAACTGCAACTGCGCCAAACCCATGTGGTAACGCTGGAGACCAGACCGGCCAATATCGAAGGTAAAGGGACAATTACCATCCGGGATCTGGTTCGCAATACTTTGCGTATGCGCCCAGAGAGGATCATTGTGGGCGAGGTGCGGAGCGGAGAAGCCTTAGATATGCTGCAAGCGATGAATACCGGGCATGACGGCTCCTTGACCACGGGCCACGCCAATTCCCCCCGCGACATGTTAGCGCGCTTAGAGACAATGGTAATGATGGCAGGAATGGAGCTGCCGATGCGGGCGATCCGTGAACAAATCGCCAGCGCCATCGACCTTATTGTCCAGCAAAGCCGTCTCCGCGATGGGAGCAGGCGCATTACCCATATTACGGAAGTGTTAGGCATGGAAGGAGATGTAATCGTCTTACAGGATATTTTCCGTTTCGAGCAGACGGGTATCGATAACCAGGGGAAAGTCCAGGGGTATTACCGGGCTACCGGAATCCGTCCGCAGTTTGGCGACCGACTGATTGCTGCCGGACAGGAGCTGCCGCAGGATTTATTTGCAAGTTAAAAGGGGGGCTGGCCCGATGCCGGAAGAGTTTTTGCGCTTAACTCTGCTACTGACTACTATTTCATTGTTTATAGCCGTTTACGTCGGCGTCAGTCTATTTCTGCGCAGGGAGCAATCCCTGGAAGAGAAACTACGCAAGTTTACAGTTTGGAGAGTACCTGTTGCTGCTGGCCGTAGCACCAGAAGCTTAAAAGAACTGTTGAGCAAATTAGGGCGCTGGGCTCCGCGCAGCTGGACGGAACGGCTGGATAAAGAACTTATACGCGCGAGCATTCCCCTTAAAGGAGGAGAGTTTCTGGTCCTGGAAGGTTTCCTGGTGTTTGTAGGCCTGGGGCTAGGGCTGGTAGCAACCGCCAAAGTGTCGGTCGGGGTTGGAGGCGGTCTGATGGGAGTTATCTTACCGCGAATGTGGCTTCAGAGCGCGCAAAAACGGAAAAGGAGAAGCTTTTCCAACCAGTTGGCCGACGCCTTGCTTATTTTGGCCAATTCTCTTAAAGCCGGGTTTAGCCTTTTGCAGGCAATGGAGATGGTAAGCCGGGAAATGCCCGATCCTATTGCTACGGAGTTTCAAATCACCTTAAGGGAAATGACTTATGGCACTCCGACCGAGGAAGCTTTGCTCCATTTGTCCGAACGGGTTGGGAGCGAGGATCTGGATCTGCTGGTAACCGCTATTTTGATCCAACGCCAAGTGGGCGGAAATTTGGCAGAGGTTCTCCTTAATATTCACGCTACGATCCAAGACCGGATTCGGATTCAGCAGGAGGTCAAAACCTTAACGGCTCAGGGGCGAACGTCAGGTTATATAATCGCGGGCCTGCCCTTTGTGATCGCTGGAATTTTGATGGTTATGAATCCCAGTTATCTTAAACTTCTGGTGACAGAGCCTCTTGGACTGGTGATGCTCGGAGGCGGCCTGGTATCGCAAATAGTTGGTTTCATTGTTATCCGCCGGATTATTTCGATTGAGGTGTAAGAGGGGTTTTGCGTAATGCTTGAGCTGTTGGCGGCTTTAGGGGTATTTGGCACCGTGACTTTCTCCCTGTTGGCTGTACGGGAGGGCAGGAAAGAACAAAACTTGGCTCAGGAACGGATATTGCGTGCCCTCGGACGGATGGAAAACCCGCAGGAGGAAGTAATACCTTTAAGTGACAGAGTAGTACGGCCGCTCCTGCATAAGTTTGCCTCTAATTTAGCCCGTATTGCGCCTCATGGTCAAAGAGCCAAGACAGAATCAAACTTAAGCGCTGCCGGACTTTCAGGGCAATGGGAGAGTGTGGAGTGGCAAGGGCTGAGATATGCTTTGGGGGTTGCTTTTGCTTTAATACTTTTGATAATTGCCGGGCTTGAGCATAAATCCCTGTTGTGGCGCATTGAACTGGGAGCAGCCGGTTTTCTGCTTGGCTATCTATTTCCAGAGTCCTGGCTGAAAGCGAAAGCAAAAGAGCGCCGGAAAGCAATTGAAAACAGTCTGCCTGATGTGCTCGATCTTCTAACCGTGAGTGTGGAAGCAGGGCTCGGTTTTGATGCAGCCCTCATGAAAGTAGTGGAGAAACAAAAAGGAGTGCTAGCTGAGGAATTTCTGCGGGTTCTCCAAGAAATAAAAATGGGTCGTCCCCGCCGCGAAGCTTTGCGCGATTTGAGCCGCCGCAATCAGGTTGAGGATTTGAGTAATGTGGTGGCTTCTTTAGTGCAAGCAGACCAGCTTGGAATTGCTGTAGGCGGAGTCTTACGCAACCAGGCTGTCCAAATCCGGCAGAAACACCGCCAGCGTGCCGAGGAAAAGGCGCAAAAAGCCCCGGTTAAAATGATGATTCCCCTAGTTTTTTTTGTCTTTCCCGGGATTTTCATCATAATCCTCGGCCCCGCGGTCATTCAGGTGTTGCAGATGTTCAGGAGCCAGTGATTACGAAGTTCGAGATTCGATGTTCGAGTTCGATTCATAAGTGCTATGACGGGCCTCAGTGGCGTGATACAGGGCGCTCGTCATGCGGTTGGGGGCAATAATTTGGGCAAAAGCAGGAGGCAAATAATTGTGTCCAAGAAAAAACAGTTTTTCCGGGTTCGGAATGAGCGCACCGGAGAACTGGTAGGGGTTAAAGTGTTAAGAGCTGATACTTTCTGGCTGCGCCTGCGGGGACTTCTGGGCAGGTCGAGGCTGGAAGAGGGAGAAGGGCTATGGTTGGCACCGTGTCAGCAGGTGCATATGCTTGGGATGAGATTTCCTCTGTCTGTGTGGTTTCTGGACCAAGATGGGGTAGTATGCGCAATCATCAATGAACTCAAACCCGGGCAGATATCCCCTCGTATCAAAACTGCTGTGGGAGTGATCGAGTTTGCCGCAGGCTGGGCTCAGGCCTGCGGAACTAGCGTGGGGGATAGGCTAACGTTAGCACCACAAAAATAGACTTCGACTTCATGCAGGCAAGGTATTATAATAGAGTCTATGAATTATTCGTTTGATAGTTTGAAAGGAATCTCTCTTCTTGATTTAACAAATATCTGGAATAAATGCTGGCAGGGGTACACTTTCAATTGTACATATACGCCTGAGCAAATGAAAGTGTGGTTGGAATTAGGCCGGGTGGCATTGCCATCTTCACTTGTTCTAAAGGTAGGGGGACAGGCGGTCGGGTTAGCACTTTTGGCTGTTGAGGGTACGCAGGGATGGCTGGCCGGGACTGCTATTGCCTCGGAATTTTGTGGTCATGGCCTGTTCGCCCCTCTTCTAAGAAAAGAGCTGGAGGTGGCCATGCTTATGGGGC
>DAHVVW010000073.1 GCA_027357125.1 Clostridiales bacterium | reverse complement strand
TGCTTGCAGATGGCAAAGTGCGTTTTGCAGGCGATGCTGTGGCGCTGGTTGTCGCGGACAGTCTGGACAGAGCCAGGGAAGCATGTGGCAAGGTCGTGGTGGAGTATGAAGAACTCCCGGTATTTTTCGATTCACATCATGCGGCAGCGGAAGAAAATATCCGTATTCATGAAGATAGTCCGAACATTGCCTTTGCCAAGTCCCTGACTAAAGGAAATGCCGCAGAGGGTTTTGCGCAGGCCGAGATTGTTATCGAGAACATCTATACGACTCCGGCTTATGAGCATGCGTATCTCGAATCGGAAGCAGGGGTTGCTTATGTTGATTCGGAGGGGGTTCTGGTAGTGATGGTCGGAACCCAGAATGCCCAGCATTTGCGCACGGAGTTGGCCGGTGTCGTTAACCTGCCCGTAGACAAAGTTCGGGTGATTCAAACGGTTACCGGCGGCGGGTTTGGCGGAAAGCTTGACATTACCATTCAGGGGTTATTGGCTGTGGCTGCGCATCTCACGAAGAGGCCGGTAAAAATCGTGTTCTCACGCGAAGAATCCTTTCAGGGGACAACGAAAAGGCATCCCTTCTACATGAAACACCGCCTAGGGGCAACGAAAGAAGGGGTTTTAAAAGCACTTGAAGTGGAATTCCTTGCCGATACCGGAGCTTATCTCTCATTTGGTCCTGGGGTCGTCATTCGGGCGGTGGTACACGCCACCGGACCTTATCGCATTCCGCATGTCAAAGTGACTGGACAAGCGGTCTATACCAATAATCCACCCAGCGGGGCCATGCGTGGGTTTGGGGTGCCGCAGATTGCCTTTGCTCTGGAAACGCAAATGGATTTACTGGCTGAGAAGCTGGGCCTTGACCCGTTGGAATTGCGTTGGCGCAATGGCTACGTGGGCAAAGATGTAACGGCCACCGGGCAACAATTGGAAGAGAAGCTCGGGTATTTAGAAACATTGTCAGCTCTTAGGACGGATTATCAAGAGGCTATAGCAAAGGTCCAAAGCCAACAGGAAGAGGGCAAAATCAGAAAAGGTGTTGGCATTGCTTCCATGTGGTTCGGCCCAGGCAAAACAGGTTTGGCGGAGAAGTCCGAGGTTATGCTGCAGTTAAGTCCTGAGGGCAAAGTCCGAATGGTTACAGCAGCGGCTGACATTGGACAGGGACTCGACACGGTCATGGCCCAGCTCGCGGCCGAGGCGTTGGAAATACCTTACGCCATGGTTGAAGTATCTACCCGTGATACCTTTGGATCACCGGATGGCGGGTTCACCTGTGCCAGCAGGCAAACTTACAACACCGGGAACGCAGTTCTCAGAGCCGCGGACAAATTCAGAGCCAACTTGCTCCTGGGGGCGGCCAAGGTTTTAGGGGTTCCGTCGACAGAATTAGTATTTAAGAACGGGCTGGTCAAAGCGCAGAAAAACCCGGAAGTTTCACTGGGATTGGCTCAGCTTTATAGCCAGAATATTCCTAATGCTTATGGACAGTATGTTGCCGAGGTTACTCCGCTTGATGATGAGGGGCAGGGTTTGGCTTATGAGACCTATACCTTTGGTACGCAAATGGCGGAGATAGAATTAAATACCGAAACAGGGAAAGTCAAGGTTCTTAGGGTGGTGGCGGCACATGATACCGGAACTCCTGTTAATCCCCAAAATGTTGAGGGACAGCTCGAAGGCGGAGTTCTAATGGGCTTGGGCATGGCGTTAAAAGAGGAGTACATCACAGGCAAAACCAAGAATTTTGGAAATTACCGCATTCCCAGGATCAAGGATGCCCCGGAAACGAAGGTTATTCATTTGGATGTTAAGCACGAACATGGCCCGTTCGGTGCTGCAGGTGCCGGCGAGTGTTCTTTAGTTCCCACGGCACCGGCGATTGTCAACGCTGTTTCCCGGGCTATCGGGCACCGGTTCTTCGACTTGCCAATCACTGTGGCTAAAGTTAAAGCGGCACTCGCCGAGAAAGGAAAGAACTGATAATCAAGTTACAAAATAATTGAGAGGAGGTCGGGTATGGATTATATTCCTTATCTTGTG
The DNA here is from genome assembly GCA_027357125.1 of Clostridiales bacterium. Classification (GTDB taxonomy): domain Bacteria; phylum Bacillota; class Desulfitobacteriia; order Desulfitobacteriales; family Desulfitobacteriaceae; genus Paradesulfitobacterium. The sequence continues at coordinate 6,228 of DAHVVW010000073.1, read as the reverse complement.
TCCGGGTTAGTTACGGGTACGATTTTATTGCTTGGTACGGTCGGTTTTTCCCTTGTCAAGCGAATTGAGAATTTTCTCAATATCGCGCATGGCCAGGTATTAACACTTGGTGCTTATCTTGGTTATACATTTAACGTGAAACTGGGGTGGAATATCTATCTCGCATTCCTAGCGGCTACTTTGATCACAACGGTGGTGGGCTGGTTAATCTTTAAGGTTTTTTATCAGCCGATCCGCAGTCATGGCAACCTTTACCTGCTGTTTACATCGGTTGGAGTGGCTTATATCATTCACGGGGTCATTGAAGCTTTTTACGGAGTGCAGGCGAAAACTTACAGTGTGCCGGTTTCTAAAGTTTTAGAGATTAACGGAATCCCTATTATTTCAGGTACAGAAGCGGCGGTCATAGTTTTAGCTTTAGGCAGCGCTTTCGGGCTGCACCTGTTCTTGACCAGAACCTTGACCGGGAAGGCAATACGGGCCATGGCCAGTAATTTGTCTTTAGCAAATGCCAGAGGGATTGATACCGAAAAAATTGCCTCCGTGGCTTGGCTTTTGTCTTCAGCCCTTGGGGCGATGGCCGGAATATTTTCCGGTATGATCGGCACCGTTTACACTGACATGGGATGGGCCGTTATCTTGTTGATTCTGTCGGCTGCGGTTTTAGGCGGACTCGGCAGTTTGTACGGAGTTATGATCGGTGCCATGATCATTGGCTTGAGTATGGATTTGAGTGTAATTATTCTGCCGTCTTCTTACAGGCCTGCTGTCGCTTTCGCCATGGTAATCGTCGTGCTGCTATTCCGACCGCAGGGAATTTTGGGGGGTGAGGGCCATTAATATTGGAGTTTTTTTGGCAGGCATCGTAGTTTTGATGGGCATTTATACAATGCTAGCCTTGGCGCTCAATTTAAGGTTCGGCACGGCAGGGCTGATCGATCTCGGTGTCGTAGGTTTTTTTGCTATCGGAGCCTATAGCTACGTCATTCTGACAGCTCCTGCGCCAGGCACTGCAGATGCTTACATGTTCGGCTTTCATTTGCCCATGTTCATAGGCTTCGTAGGCTCAGGCTTAATTTCTGCCTTTTTCGCTTTTCTCGTTGGTTTGCCTGCCATTCGGTTAAAGGGAGAGTATTTAGCGATTGCGACGTATGCCTTTGCCGAAGTTATTCAATACCTCTTCACTAACGAAAAGTGGCTGACAAACGGAGTTAAGGGATTCATCGGGATTGAGCAACCGTTCCGCAAATTCTTTGTGTCTGCGAATTCCTACCAGTATTTTTATGCGTTCTTAATCGTGCTCGCAGTTGCTTGTTTTTGGTATATTCTTTCCCGTTTGGAGCGGTCGCCGTTTGGGCGCACCCTTAAAGCAATCAGAGAAAACGAAGATGCCGCCAGGGCCGCCGGCAAAGATATCGAGAGGTTCAAAATGTGGGCGTTTGTGATCGGGGCTGCCATTATTGGGTTTGCCGGTTCGTTTTACGTTTGGTTTACAAGTTTAGTGGTTCCTTCGTTGTTTGTCAGCGAAGTAACCTGGGTAGCCTGGATTGCCTTGACCATTGGCGGAACAGGCAACTATAAAGGGATGATCTTGGGAGCGGCCATCATAGTTGGAATTCAGGAAGCCACGAGGTTCTTGCAGGCATCGGCCGAGTTGGCAACGATTTTGGCAGCCAGCAGGTTCATTGCCATGGGTTTAATCTTGGTCTTAATCATTCGTTTCAAGCCGAAAGGAATTTTGCCTGAACGCAATACTGTGAATTAAGGAGGTGAAGCTGTGGTTTTAGAAGTAAAAAATGTCAGTAAAGTTTTTGGCGGCTTAAGGGCTGTGCATGAAGCGAGTTTTCAGGTAAAAGAAAACTCAATAACCGGTCTAATAGGGCCTAACGGAGCTGGCAAGAGCACTTTATTTAATTGTATAGCAGGGTATTACCCTCCGTCAGCCGGCGAGATCTTTTTTAAGCAGGAAAAAACCAGCGGCTTTACTGCAGATGAAATCGCTAAGAGGGGGCTGGCCCGGACTTTCCAGACACCGCAAGGCTTTGCCCAAATGACGGTTATGGAAAATCTGATGGTTGTCCCTAAAGGGCAGGTCGGAGAGAAACCTTGGCAAGGTTTAATCAACGGTAAAAAGGTTAAAGAGCAAGAGGAGGAAATTAGGAAGAAAGCCTTCAAGCTTTTAGCGGACTTCGGCTTATCTGAGCAAAAGAACGATCTAATCGCCAATCTGAGCGCCGGCGAAGCGCGGATCGTTGAGATCGCCCGCCAACTGATGTTAGATCCTGAAGTGTTGCTGCTCGATGAGCCTGCGGCCGGAATTAACCCGGCGCTGCAAAATCACCTCATCCAAGTTTTATTAAAGCTTAGGCAACAAGGTCTGACGTTGCTCATCGTAGATCATAATCTCGGTTTTATTTCAAGCTTATGTGATTACATTTATGTCCTTCATTTAGGCCAAATCATAGCAGAAGGCACGCCGCAAGAGATCTTCAGGAATCCAAGAGTAGTAGAAGTTTACTTGGGGGGGATAGCATGAGCTTGTTAAAATGCGAGAATGTTGAATCCGGGTATGGCAAACTGCCTATCCTCCATGGAGTAAACCTTAGGGTTGCAGAGGGCGAGATGATCGCCTTATTAGGCGCAAATGGGGCTGGAAAGTCTACCCTGATGAAAACAATCGCCGGGATTTTGCCTTTAATGAAGGGAAGCATGGTTTTCGATGGCAGAGATATCACTTTGTTAAAGAATCATGCGCTCGCAAAGATGGGTCTGGGGTATGTCCCGCAGGAGAATAACGTGTTCGCTGACCTTACCGTAGCTGAAAACCTGGAAATGGGTGCCTTTACGATCAAAAATGCCAAACAGGCGATCGAAGCCATCTTTGAGCGCTTTCCCAAGCTCAAAGAACGGTATAAACAAAAAGCCGGAACTCTGAGCGGGGGAGAGCGGCAATTGCTGGCAGTGGGCAGTGCTTTGTTACTTAAGCCGCGTTTACTGATACTTGACGAGCCAACATCCGGATTATCTCCTCAGGCAACAGAGTCTATGATTGAGACCATCAGCAGAATTAGAGATGATGGTACGGCGGTGATTTGGGTCGTTGAGGAAAGCCCCAAAGAGGTGCTGGCCCATGTGGACAGGGTATACCTGTTAGAGTCAGGACTAGTGAAAAAAGAAGGCACCGGGCGTGAATTCCTAGAGGATGAGGAGGAGTTCGAGACCTTGTTTTTAGGCCACAACGTTGGTTGAAATGAAAAGGAGGTGAGCAACGGCGCAGACGGTTACAAGACTTCGAGACAGCTACTGGTAGTTACAAAAGTTGACCTTTAAGAGTTGATTTTGAAAGTGAGGTTGGGAAGGAATGTTAAAAAAGTTTCTGGTATCTTGCATGGTCTTAAGTATGCTGGTGTTGCCCGGTTGTGGCCAGGCTCCTGCAAGCACACCAACGGGTGGAAGCGGCACTAGCAGTAATAACAGCAGCAGTAATTCAGGAGGGGACATTTCGATTGGAATTTTGACATCCTATACCGGAGAAATGGGTGCCTTTGGAGTGCCGGTTTATAATGCGGCCAAGTTAGCCTTTGACGAGGTTAACGCCGAAGGCGGTATTAAGGGCAAGAAAATCAAGCTATTCACGGAAGATGACCAAAGCACGGTTGAGAGCGGCATTCGCGGGGCCAGAAAATTAATTACAGCCAATGGCGTGATTGCCATGCACGGCATGGTCTCTGATGTATTATTGGCCACCTGGGATTTTGCCAAGCAAAATAAAGTAATGGTTACATCCCCTTATGCGGGCACAACGAAACTGGACACAACAGGGGGAGATTATCAGTACCGGACGGTGCCGTCGGATTCCTTGGATGGAAGGGTGGCCGCCCATGTGCTATGGGACAAAGGGTACCGCAAAATTGCTGTTATGTATGAAACTGCAGAGAGCACAACGTCCATAGCCAATGCGGTTGCCCAACAATTTCAACAACTCGGGGGTACAGTCACCATTATGGAACCCTTCCAGAGCCGCCAATCAAGCTATCTGGCTGAGTTGAAGAAAGTATCTGAAACCAGTCCGGATGCGGTTTGGCTGGGATCTGGCCAAGAAACTGCTCCAACCGTCTTAAAACAATGGAAGCAGCGTGGCTATAAATGGCAGTGGATGGTTTCGAGCGATATCGCTGTGCCGGAGATATTCAAACTTGTCGGTACTGATACTATGAACGGGATTCTCACGGAAATCCCTGCCGGAGACAGCCAGAGCGAGGATTATAAGCGTTTTGCCGCAAGCTATAAGGCCGCTTATGGCAAAGATCCGGGCGGAAATTTTGAAGCAAACTCTTATGACGCCGCGATGATTATGGCCTTGGCTATGGTAGCCGGTGGGAAAGCAGATGGTACTACCATTAATGAAAATTACAAAAAAATTGCCAGCCCGCCTGGGGTTAAAGTACACACTTTCAAAGATGCGGTTACCGAGTTAAAGAAAGGGAACGACATTGACTATGAAGGGCCATCCGGCGATGTGAACTTTGACGATCATGGAACGACTTCAGGAAGCTTTAATGCCTTAATTGCCAATAATGGCAAGTGGGAGCAATTTAAGTTCTATCCTGCCTCTGCTTTTGAAAAGACTAAATAAATCTTAGCGGGAGGATCTTCCTGCAAAGGAAGACCTCCCACGTCCCGGATATCACGCACCAGAGAGTACAAAGGTTTTCATTCTTAGGGATTGTGGGGTGATTTTTCATTGTCTAAGGTAATTTACTCTAGTCCGGAAAACTTAAAAGAGTTGTTTCAATTGCTTGAGCAAGATCAAGCAGCCACCTTGTGGGCCGGTGGGACTGATTTAACCGTTAAGCTCGAAAATAAGAAAATTAAGGTTTCACATATAATAAACCTAAAGAATGTTAAAGAATTAGACTTTATCACAGCGAGTGAGACGATTCGAATTGGGGCCTTAACAAGCATAAGGAAGCTGGAAACATCTAATCTTATGCAAACGGAATATCCCTTGCTTGCTCAGGCTTCGCATGGATTAGGATCGTGGCAGATAAGGACATTGGCGACTTTCGGAGGCAATTTGGCAAATGCTGCTCCTTCAGCAGAAACAGCTACACCTATATTAGTGTTGAATGGCACAATGATTATTAAAGGTAAAAACACAGAAAGAAAGGTTCCTGCCGCGGAATTTTTCCGAGGGCCCGGGCAAACGGTTCTTAAACAGGGAGAGGTTCTAACGGAAGTCGAATTGCCGAAACTTACATCTGATTTTAAGAGCATTTACCTTAAACATAGCTTGCGCCGTTCAATGGATATCGCTCTTGTTGGGGTAGCCTGCGCTCTCAGGTTGGATGGAGACAAGTGTCTGGAAGCCCGCATTGGTCTAGGGGCTGTAGCACCTACGCCAATTCGTGTTCCCAAAACAGAGCAGTTTTTAACGGATAAAACGTTAACAACCAGCATGATCGCTGAGGCTTCCCGTCTTGCAGTAGAGGAGTGCAGGCCAATAGATGATATACGTGCCACGGCTTCCTATCGCAGGGAGCTGGTACAGGTTCTAGTCAAACGGGCTCTTACATCTCTGGTGAAAGATGGTGGTAGTGATGAAAATACCGATTAGTTTAACGGTTAACGGGGACAAATTTGAGTTGCTGGTTGCGCCCACCCGCAAGTTGGTGGATGTTCTGAGAGAAGATTTAGGATTTACCGGGACGAAGAAAGGCTGCGGCGAAGGGGAGTGCGGGGCGTGTACCGTGTTGATGGACGGGGAGCCCGTCAGTTCCTGTTTAGTGTTAGCTCCCCAGGCTCATGGCAAAACCGTGGTTACAGTCGAAGGGCTTGAAAGCGAAAATGGTGAGCTCGATCCTGTTCAGGAGAGTTTTATGTCTAAAGGCGCGATTCAGTGTGGATATTGCAGCCCCGGGATGATTATGACGTCTAAAGCGTTGCTGAAACTAAATCCTCATCCGACGGAAGAAGAGGTCAAGGATGCAATATCCGGAAACTTGTGTCGTTGTACCGGCTATCAAAAGATTGTCGATGCAGTTTTAGACGCTTCGGAAAAAAGGGGGCGCTGAATCGGTGAGTGAAAAAAGCGAGTTCAGCTATATCGGAAAATCCGTTACGCCGATAGATGCCTGGGAAAAGGCCACGGGCAGGGCTCAATTTGTAACAGATCTTAGTTTGCCTGGGATGCTGTATGGCAAGATCTTGCGCAGTCCGTATGCTCAT
>DAHVVW010000072.1 GCA_027357125.1 Clostridiales bacterium | reverse complement strand
CGCCGCAAGTGATGAACTGTTTAACAATTCCCTCCATCCCTACACGCGGGCCTTGCTATCCGCGATTCCGAAGGTCGACAAGAAATCGAGAACCAACCGCATAATCCTGGAAGGAACTGTGCCCACTCCTTTAGATCCTCCGCCAGGCTGTAGCTTTCATTCCCGTTGCTTCGCTAAAAAGGGGAAGATCTGTGAGACTGAAATCCCTTCTCTCACCTTTGATTCATCTGGACATGGTGTTGCCTGCCATCATGTACCCGGTTAACTCTAAACAAATATCCGCATGGAAATCTACCGCATCGAGTCGCCTACACTGGTTACTACCAGTATTGACTTATGCGCCCTGAAAGTTATACCTTCTGATTAGCCAAGTAAAAGGAGATGTTGATTATGCCCAAAGAACTCACATTTTTATGTCCTAACGGTCACCTCGGCTTTGCCCCTACTAAGGAAGGGAGTTTTTATCTCGGTGTGAAAGAAAAGCCTGATTTTATACTTTGCGACTCCGGCAGTGACGATATCGGTCCGGGACCCCTGGGTGCCGATGTATGTGCCAGTCCTAAAGCGTGGCAGACCCACGACTTGGAACTGATGTTGGTGGAAGCCCGCAAACTGGGTGTTCCCATGATCATTGGGTCTGCCGGCGATACAGGTACGAACAGTAAGGTGGATATGTACGTTGAGATCATTCGTGAACTGGCTAAAAAACACAACATCCCCAATTTTAAGCTGGGTTATTTTTATTCTGAAGTAACCAAAGATTATTTGCGGAGCAAAATGACTAACGGCGAAGCAATTGAAGGTTTGGACAGCCGCCCGAATTTAACTTTGACTGACCTGGAGCAAACTGACCGCATCGTGGCCGTAGCCGGTATTCACCCTTATATTAAACTATTGGAAATGGGTGCAGATGTAATTATTGGCGGGCGCTCCAGTGACTGTGTGATTTTTGCGGCCCCAGCCATCCATCACGGTTTTTCCGAAGACCTGTCCTACTACCTGGGAAAAGTTCTGGAATGTGCCTCCTTTAATGCTGAACCCTATGGGGGTAAAGAATCCGTCCTGGGAACGATTACTGCTGAAGATGTAAAGGTCAAAGCCATGCATCCGGAACAAATGTGTACGGTAGCCTCAGTCTCCGGCCATGCCATGTATGAAAGATCAAACCCTTATTATGAGTATGTGGCCGGTGGAGTACTTGATATGTCTGAGTGCAATTATGAACAGTTTGATAAAAAAACCTGCCGTATCACCGGACCTAAGTTTGTCGCGATTGAAGGAAGAATCAAGGTCAAATTAGAAGGGGCCGGTAAAACAGGAGAACGCTATGTCGGGATCGCCGGTATTAGAGACCCTTACACCATTCAAAATATCGATGCCGTTATTGGCTGGGCCCGCAAGCAGGTCGAAGAAAGATTTGGCACGAGCGGGTATGAACTTCATTACCGAATTTTCGGCAAAGACGGTGTCATGGGCGAATATGAACCTGTGAAAGAAATAAAGTCCCACGAATTAGGTATTGTTGTCCAAGGAGTAGCTCCCACCAAAGAGATGGCCGAAGAAGTCACCATGATCGGCACTCGCCAGCTTTTCTATGCTCGCTTGCCTGATGTCAAAGGTACAGCCGGGGGAGCTGCCTTTATGTTGGATGAAGTTCTGCCCGCTTCTCCGGGCTATGTTTGGACGATGAACCATGTCGTTGAAGTGGACGATCCAATGGAATTGTTCCAGGTAAATATGATTGAAGCAGGAGTGTAAGGAGGAATTTACATGAACACGAAAAAGCTGGTCGACTTAGCAAAGACGATCCGCAGTAAAAACGCGGGCACTGACAAAATAACTTTCGATATTATTTTTCGAGAAAAAGACAACTACGAATTAGTTAAAAAAAGCGGCGTACTTAATAAGTCCTTGATATGCAAGCTCTATAACATCGAGGAACAGGAAATCGCTGATTTTGTTGAATTTGATCCGGCCTATGCTATAAAATTTACCATCTACCGCCGCAAACCCAGCGGGAGCCCAGGAGAATCTGATGTCTTCGGCTGTCAGCAATATCCTCCCCTGCTTGACATCGAAATTCCGGTACAATAACTGTTCGAGGTGTAAGGAGGTAAGTTTATGAAACCGGTAATCGGGATAAATTGTGCTTTTCAGGATGAAGAAAACCCTTTTCGCAATGAACAGCGCCTTTTAACGGTATATGTGCAGGCGATTGAAAAGGCAAGCGGACTACCCCTCCTTCTACCGATCGTAGACTCAGAAGATCTTATTACCTCGATGATTGACAAAATCGACGGACTGTTGATGAGCGGCGGTGGCGGGCTTCATCCCAGATTCGCCAACTCCGATAAACTACCTGGACTCGGCGAACAGAGCCCTATCCGCCACAAGTTTGATCTGGTTCTCGTGCAAAAAGCCTTAGAAAGAAACCTTCCAATTTTGGGCATTTGCCGGGGACATCAAACAGTTAATGAAGCAGCCGGTGGCACAATGCATCTGTCTCTCACACAGTTGACAGCCCATAATCACAAGCAAACCAGCCCTGATGACGAGGCCACTCATAAAATCAGGATTAAACCCGGCTCCCAAATGGCATCCCTGCTAGGTACGATTAATATCAGCGTAAACAGCTTCCATCAACAGGCCGTGGCTGAGTTGGCTCCCGCTTTCGAGGCCGTTGCCTGGGCCGAAGACGGCATAATTGAGGCATATGAAAGTCAGAAACACCGATTTGTGATGGGCTGCCAGTTTCACCCTGAATCTCTCCTATTCAGGGACAACCGTTTTGCTTCAATTTATGAAACATTCGTCAAAGTTTCCTTCCAGGAATAGGGAAATACTTTAATTCACCTTGCGTTAGTTCACCCCATCCCTTTCATTCTTTCGTATATACTCTTACGTTCACCGATGAACAGAACCGTGACTAAGCTTTCACTTTCAAATACGGTATAAATTACGCGGTAAGACTGTCTGTGGAAAGACACCCGGTAAGTTTCATAGTAAGGGCCCTTCAGGCGTTTGAAACCCAAGGGATCTTCTTCGAGACTCTCCAGAACTGGAGGGATCTCTTTGAGAACCCCCTCTGACAATTTATAAAAGTCTCTTTCCGTACGCGGGGTCAGCATAACATGATATTTTCCTTTTTCTGCCTTGCCTATACCCAGGTCAGAGATAGCGGGGTTTTCACGCCATGTGTGAACCTGCCCATGCTTATGCGCACGGCGGGCTTCTTCAGACATCCGGTCAAGTACCGTACTAAGCTGAAACTTTTTCTCCAACAATCTCTCTTTCAGGATATCGCCTGAACATCCATCGCAACGCAAATCGCCCAAAATAAGGTCTTCGAAAAAGTCAGACAGAGGTCCGGCTGAACGCTCAGCAGTCTGTACTAGAAAACGTCCTTCAGCATCAACATTCAGTTCCACCGTGTCCCCTGCCACTAATCCTAAGAACTCGCGCAACTCAGGCGGCAATAAAATTGCCCCATTTTCATTAACTTTTACCCGGTAGGTCTTCATTGTGAACCCCCCTTTCCTCTTGCTTCCATTATATTGTGGATATAGAGGGGAGAGCAATGCTTTTCAAACCCTCTAACCTACTATTTAGGCTTGATTTGAGTCTTTCCGTATTTACATATGAAAATGGTGTTAAACTACTCCAATATCGCGCGATTTCCTTAAGTCCAAATCTAAAGTCCAAACCTCTTGCGCAAAACCCTAAATACAATTATCCTTAGAAGAAACCAACTGGAACCTAAACGTGATAAGGTTTCGGTATTCGACAATATATCATGTTAAAATTCTGAGGGAGGTTTACCATGGAGATCAAGTTAGAGCCTATCGGGAGGATTTACACTCCGTACTTTAATGAAAATACGCCACATCAGCCTGTTCCAGATGCACCCGGTGAATTCTGGATTGAAGTTAATTCTGACTATGCGGATGGGTTAAAAGATTTGGAGAAATACCGCTATATCTATGTACTTTTCCATTTCGACAAAGCGAAAGGAAATATGAAAATGACCGTCTCCCCCCCGTGGGCTTCAGGTGCAGAGGTCGGGCTTTTTGCCAGCCGCTCCCCTAACCGCCCTAATCCTATTGGCTTAAGTATTGTAGAAATCAAAGCGATAAGCGGAAATGAAATAAGCATCAGCGGGATTGATGTCTATAACGGAACCCCTCTTTTGGACATCAAACCCTATATCCATAGTATTGATGCCAAGACTGATGCCAATGACGGCTGGCTGGACGAGCTTGAAGACAAAGGCCACCTGCTGGCTCACATGTTTGGACGTCCGCACGAACACGACCAGAGTCACTCACATGCTCAGGAACAGGGACATCATGAGCAAGATGGGCGTGAATACCCTCACGAAAATCATGGGCATGAACACGCGCACGAACACCACGAGCATAAGCATCATGCACATCATCAACACGGGCACCACGCATCTAGGAACCATGTTCATAAACAAGAAGATTAGTAATTTTTACGGGGCTATCCAAAAGAGTTATTACTTTTGGATAGCCCCAAATACATATCCAGCCGACTTACCCTTCACCATGACCAAGTCGCCATCGCTTCCAACGCGGCAAGAACGCGCGGTCAACTCCCCAGAAATAAGCAGCGGCCCCTGCCCACAATAAGACTGCCTGCCAGAATAGCAGAATGGGGTTGGTGCTGATAGCTCCCGACAAGAGGTAACTCATATTCATAATAATCCCCGCTAAGAGCGCAATCGTAGTAAGGAAACCCAAAATAAGCGCAGCCCCGACCAGTAGTTCACCCCATGCTACCATATACCCAAATAGGGTCGCATTTGGCATCGCTACGTTCTGAATGAACCAGCCATACCACGGCTGTACATCCGGGTGCTGTCCACTAGTCTTACCTAAGGCGCCTTTGAGGAAACCGGATACTGCCCCTCCTGCTTGTGGTCCCACCCACGAAGCTGAACCAGGACCAAACACTTTGCCAAAGCCGGCTGTTAACCACTCCCAACCGACATAGACCCGGATCACGGTCCAGACCACTTGCATCAAACTTGATTCTCTCCAAGCCATTTTTTAACTCCCCTTTCTTAGTGAGTTTGTTGTGGAGGCTGATTATAATTAGGATTGTTGCGGGTTTTGTCATTATAACCGGGAGCAACCTCTTTGTTGCTGTTAGGATTCGGGTCTTGTCCGTACTGGGCTGGACTACCGTACTTCTGATTGGGATCAGTTTCATACGAAATCTCGTTTCCTTGATTCCACGGTCCACGGCTGTCCCCCTGACCGGTGGACATATTCATGTATTTCTTGGAGAAGTCCGAATCCCGAAAGTCCTTATTGACCCCCGTCCCTTTGAGTGTTTCAATAGCCTGCATGAACGAAAAATTATGTGACTCTTCCCGGCTTAACAAAAAGCGAATCATATCTTTAACACCGGCATCGTCTGTCTGCTGCAGCAGACGCTCGTAAATCAACTTGGCTCTTAATTCGGCCCCGGCATTGGAAGACAGGTCTGTGAAAATATCACCGTTCGAATTAATATAATTAGCAGTCCAGGGGGCTCCTCCTGAATTGATTAGTAGCGGTCCCCCACCTAAGAGGGCGGAATGGCTGTCCGGAAAATCCTGAGGGAGTGTATCTACGGGCCCAATCAACATTGCCAGCGCTTCCCCGACCATTTCCAAGTGACTTAACTCTTCCGCCGCAATATCCTGGAGAAGGTCACGGATCTTCGGGTCATTGCACCCAAGGCTCTGGGAAAAATACTGCATAGCTGCTGTTAATTCCCCATTGCCGCCGCCAAACTGTTCTAAAAGCAAGACCGCAAACCTGGGATCTGGCTTGTCCACATGTACCGTATATTCCATGTCCTTAACATGCTTAAACAAGAAAACCACCTCCTTGTGACAATTTTTCCTGTTTAGTATCACGTAAAATAAATAATTTTATACAAAAAAGGCTCACTTCAGCTAAGCAGCAAACAAATCCAAACACACTATGGCAATAATTTCCACAAAGCACTTACTGTCTAATTTGTTATCTAATGCTTGACTAAAATGACCAGTCAGTATAAAATGCCTTTTGTAGGTGCCAACTTAATACTGTTTTTATTGTGTTGGGGCAAACTTCGCGAAAGCGGAGGACGCTAAAGTCATGGGTCTAAAGCTTAAGATCAATTAAGCTATGATTGCCAGACTACAAGGACGTGGGACTTCTCAGGGGAGAGTAGTTCGTATTAGAGCTGCTCTCTTTTTTGTTGTCTAATATAAGGATATAAAACCTTAGTATCTAAATTTAAGTTTCCTTTATAAATGACTCCCGTTTAATTCACACTAAGAAAGAATGGGCGAATTCAACTCAAATCGACCAGGAGGTGCTTAAAAAATGGTCACAATCTTAACCGGAATCGTGTTCTTGGCAACTTATGCTCTGATCGTTACGGAAAAGATTCCGCGGGCGGTTGCCGCCGCAGCGGGAGCTTCTGTTCTGGTTCTGTTCGGAGTGCTTTCACAGGAAACAGCTATCCATCACATTGATTGGAACACCTTGGGCCTGCTTATCGGTATGATGATTATTGTGGATCTAACGAAACGTTCAGGTGTCTTCGGATTTCTCGCCATCTGGGTAGCAAAGAATGTCAAAGCTGACCCTGTGAAGCTCATGCTTGCCTTGTCTGCTCTTACCGCAGTTTTATCAGCCTTTTTGGACAATGTCACAACTGTACTGCTGGTTGTTCCCGTTACTTTGGCTATTACCGATACTCTTAAACTTAACCCGATCCCCTTATTGCTTACTCAAATTATGGCTAGTAATATCGGCGGTACAGCGACCTTAATTGGAGACCCGCCGAATATCATGATTGCGGGACCCGCAGGTCTATCTTTTGGTGATTTCCTTATTAACTTGGCACCCGCTGCCATAAGCATACTTTTTGTTACACTTTATTTCTTTTATCTAAATTACCGCAAACAGCTGCACACTACCGAAGAAGACAAAGCGGATTTGATGCAGCAAAACGAATGGGAAGAAATCAAGGATTGGAGACTCCTTAAAAGGAGCCTTTTCGTCTTAGCCCTAACTATTCTGGGTTTTGCCCTGCACTCCATCATCCATGTAGAAACAGCTGCAATTGCTTTAAGTGGAGCTATGCTCCTGATGATTCTGGCCCATGAAGAACCTGAAGAGGTGTTCTTAGCGATCGAATGGCCCACAATCTTCTTCTTTGCCGGGCTGTTCGTACTCGTGGGCGGTTTAGTTGAAGTTGGAATTCTGGACCGTTTGGCCCAGATAAGCCTTGATCTGACAGGCGGGAATCTTATGACCATGGCCTTGTTGATCCTATGGCTCTCGGCGATTTCCTCCGCCTTTGTGGACAACATTCCGTTTGTGGCGACCATGATTCCCTTGATTCAGAAAGTTGCAGCCATGGGCGGCCTCGGCCCAGAAGCGGTAGAGCCCCTGTGGTGCGCCCTCGCCTTGGGAGCTTGCCTGGGCGGAAATGGCACGATCGTCGGTGCTTCAGCCAATGTTATCGTAGCCGGAATTGCCGAGAAAAACGGTTACCGCATTTCCTATATGCAGTATTTGAAGAACGGTTTTCCGTTAATGATTCTTTCGATCATAATTTCGACGGGGTATATACTCCTACGCTATTATTAAAGCCCCACTCCAAATATAACCTGTCCGCATTCCGGACACTTGCCATCGTGAAGAAAGTTTTCCACGTTATTTGCGCGCACGATGACTCCTCGACCGCACTGCTGACAAAAAGTGGTGCTTCCCCCTGTGACATTGCCCAAATATACATATGGAAGGTATGCACGCCCGATTTGCCATAGTCTTTCCAAACTTTTAACTTCCGTAGGGGGAACACTCAAGCGATATGCGGGAAAATAGCGGCTCAAATGCCAAGGTACCGGGGATCCGAGATCCCTTAGCCATCGGGCAAGCCCCCGGATCTCCTTCGGCTCATCATTACCCCCTGGGATTACCAGGGTAGTGACTTCAACGTGCACTCTCCCGACAAGCCTCTCCACCGTGCTTAGAACCCAAGAAAGCTTACCCCCGCAATATTTCACGTAAAACTCTTCATTAAAAGCTTTAATGTCAATGTTTACCGCGTCCACCCAAGGAATAAGTTCTTCCAGGAAGCGTCCTTCGATCATCCCATTGCTGACTAAGACCACTTTTCCACCCCATTCTTTCACAAGTGGCGCGGTATCCCGGATCATCTCAAACCATACCGAAGGCTCGGAATAAGTAAAACATAAACCCAAAGAATCCTTAGCTATGTGTGCAAGTTCTGTAGGGG
>DAHVVW010000071.1 GCA_027357125.1 Clostridiales bacterium | reverse complement strand
CAACTGCCAACCGTATAATCAGCACGAGCAAAAAAGCGCTGACACAGAAAAAAAGAAAGGCGATTCGCTTACGCATTAAAACGAACGGACTCATCCGTCCCCCCCCTGCTATCGGGGCTAGCGTACACAAAACGCCTCTCTTCTAACGTTGGGTCGAAGCAAAAAAGCCCGTAAAAAGCTGAGATGCTTGCTTGAGGGCAGAAGTTTTGGTCGAAGGAGAATTAGCGGCATTTTGAGTAGCTGGGGCCCCGTTATCATTCTTGACGGCAGGTAGATTTCCAGACACATACACCGTCCCCGCCGGTTTCTCCATCCCCATCGCCAAAGCGGCACTTTCAATGCGGTTAACTGAGCGCAGCTTATCCACTTCAAGCTGGAGGAGATCATTTTCCACCTTTATTCCGGCAATCTCCTTCTCTAAAGCCCGCGCTTGCGCTCCTTTCGCCACCGTAAGCTGAACAGTCATGGCTCCGATCGAACCTGCTACCGCAGTAATCACCGCTAAGACCAGTGCCCACTTAAGTATGACGTGGTTTTTCTTTGTGGGGGAGATTTTCCGTTTCCGGGGTCTGCTTTCTAACGGTTCTTGCCATTGGATCTTTTCCTGCGCCACTATCAAAGGTATTCCCCCTCCTTAGCGTTTAGACTTCTATCAAATCACAATTTCTCAGCTACTCTCAGCTTGGCGCTGCGTGATCGCGGATTATGCTCAACTTCCTGCACCGAAGGCAGGACAGGTTTGCGCGTGATTAGGCGGGCCTTAGGTTTGGCACCGCAGCGGCAAATCGGAAAATCAGGGGGACAAGTGCACCGCCCCAACCAAGATTGCATTCTTTGTTTGACCAGGCGATCTTCGAGCGAATGGAAAGTAATGACTCCCACTCGTCCACCGGCATCCAGGCAGTTCAAAGCCTGGTCCAACACCCGGTCGAGCACGCCCAGCTCATCATTTACCGCAATCCGCAAGGCCTGAAACGTCCGCTTGGCAGGATGAGGACCCTCCCGCCGCGCCCCCGCCGGAATTGCGTTTTTGATGACTTCGACTAATTCTCCCGTACGCTCAAGCCAAGATTGGGCCCGCCTGTTGACGATAAACTCCACGATTCTGCGGGCCCATTTTTCCTCTCCATATTCCCGGATTATACGCTCTAGCTCCTGAGCACTCCATTTATTAACGATTTCCTGAGCAGTCAGGGTCTGGCTGGGGTCCATACGCATATCTAGCGGGGCATCCTGCATATAACTAAACCCCCGCTCAGCCTCATCCAACTGTGGGGATGAGACTCCCAGATCAAAGAGAATTCCGCTAACAGGCAGAACTTCCAGTTCTTTTAAGGTCTCTTCCAGGTGCACAAAATTGCGCTTGATAATCTGCACCCTGTTATCCTGAGCAAACATAGTTTGGGCATGCTTTACTGCTACAGGATCCTGATCGAAAGCAATCAGCCTTCCTCCGGGCCCAAGCTTGCTTAAGAGCAAGCTGCTGTGTCCGGCCCCACCCAGAGTGCAGTCTACATACGTCCCAGCATCATCTGTAACCAGATAATCAATGCTCTGTGCAAGTAACACGGTCAAATGTTTGAACTCCAAACTAATCGTCCCTTCTTAAATTCCGAGGTTGACCAGGGATTCAGCAGCACTGGTATAAAGCTCTTCAGCCTGGCCAGAGTAGTTTGCCCAAAGTGCCTGGCTCCAAATCTCCACCCTGGTAGACACCCCCACCAGCACAACATCTTTCTCCAATTGTGCATATTCACGCAAGTTGGCAGGCAAGAGAATCCTCCCCTGCTTGTCCACTTCGCATTCTGTGGCCCCGGAAAAGAAGAACCGGACAAAAGCCCGGACATCAGGCTGGGTAAAAGGCAAGGTTTTTAGCTTCTGTTCGAGAACTTGCCATTCAGCGGGCGGGTACACAAACAAACAGTGATCCAAGCCTTTGGTGGCGATAAACGTCTCACCCAAGGCTTCCCGGTATTTGGCGGGCATGATCAGCCGCCCTTTTCCGTCAATTGTATGGAGATACTCTCCCATGAACACTGTTGTTCACCACCCCGGCACCTATTTGCCCCACTTTGCCCCACTTTACCCCACTTATTCTCCATTGAGAGGAGATTTCCTGCTAAGTTGTAATATTTTTCTTGAAGAAAATAAAAAAAGGGAAGAAAGTCCTATGACCTTTTCCCCTTTGTTCGTTATTCGAAGCATGATACTCACTTCCCCGGCTGCGGGCAATCTTGAACTCAAGCTAAGTGCAGCGGCTTCCCTCCGATACCGTGGGCAGCCTCCATCACCGCTTCCGGCAGAGTCGGGTGCGCATGCACCATATGCGCCAGTTCCTCAGCGTTAATCCCCTTTGCCACGGCCACAACCAGTTCTTGAATGAGACTGCTCGCTTGCGGCCCCATAATTGCACCGCCTACGATTATCCCCCTATCGTCCGCGAGAATCTTAACCGTACCTATTGTTTCTCCAAGAGAAAGTGCTTTGCCATTGGCAGAGAAGGGAAACTTGCTTACTTGGTACGGAACGCCGGCAGCTTTAAGTTCTTGCTCTGTTTTCCCAACCGTAGCGATCTCCGGATGAGTAAAGATTGCACTGGGGATCGCGTTGTAATTCATCTCGACATCATGCCCGGCGATGTTCTCAGCCACGACCATCCCTTCGCTGGACGCAACATGGGCGAGCATAATTCCCCCGACTACGTCTCCAATGGCATACACATGCTTGATGTTTGTCTCCATCCGTGCATTTACCACCAGCGCGCCCCGTTCCGTTTTAAGCTCCAGGCCTTCGATGTCGATCCCGCGCACATTCGGTTTGCGCCCTGCGGCGATTAGCACCTTATCTGCTGTTATTTCCTTTGCTGCCCCTTTGACATCCTCTACTTTCACCGTAAACGAATTGTTCTCCCGACGGATCTCTTTAAGCGCAGTTTTAGTCATAAGCTCCAGTCCGGCTTTTTTTAAGATTGGAGTCAAACGCTTGGGAATCTCCTCATCTATATTTCCGAGCAAGGTTGGGAGCATCTCCACGACTGTCACTTTTACCCCAAACGTATGATAGATGCTGGCAAATTCCAGCCCGATGACCCCGCCGCCAATAATCACTATGCTTTGAGGCAAGTCCGTTTCCAATAGGATTTCGTCACTGGTAAGCACTCCTGGCAAGTTTGCTCCTGGAATAGGAAGGCGGAACGGTACAGATCCAGTAGCTAAGACCACGTTATCAACCGGGATCTTCTCCTTACCAGCCTCTGTCGTAGCTTCAATAAATCCGGGTTCTTTGAATTCTCCCCACCCGGAAACCACCCTAATCCCCGCAGCTTTCATCAATTGCTCCACTCCGCTTACCAGCGTGTCCACAACTTGGTCTTTGCGCTCCATCACCTTATTAAAGTTAAAGCTCATCTCCCCTGCAGCCAGGCCAAATTCTTCCGCCCTTTTCATTTCCCGCCACAAGTCGGCACTCTTGACCAAAGCCTTGGTCGGAATGCAGCCACGGTTAAGGCACGTCCCCCCCAGACGTTCTCCTTCGACCAGCACCACGGACAAACCCAACTGAGCCGCCCTTAGTGCGCATACATACCCGCCTGGACCGCCCCCAAGAATTCCTACCTGATACCTCTCCATGCCGCTTAATCTCCTTTCATTATCGCAAAACAAAATAGCAAAAAGCTATCCCAATTCAGAGGGATAGCTATGTGACAGCCCCAGGCATTGGAAAGCCTAATTAGTCTTAGCTGCAGTGTCGACAGCATTGTTAAGTTGCTCAATCAAAGCACCCACGTTGCGTCCATGCGTGATCGCAGCACCTTCGATGCTCTCCATCGTGGAAGAAGGACAGCCTAAGCAGTGCATGCCTAATTCGAGAAAAACTTGAACAGTTTGCGGATAGAGACGCAGAACCTGGCCCACTGTCATGTCTTTGGTAATCACGTAAATCCCCCTTTTCCTACTAACTATCAAACCTAAGTAAAATAGTCGGTTTTATTTATTATAAATCATAAGGAAAAGACAGGCAACCCTTTTTCCCTCATGACCCCTGTTAATTCTGCCAGCACGTGATAAACCCGCTCAGCAGTTTCTTTGGTTAAGGTACCCGTGCCGCAACTTGGAGTCAGCATACTTTGCCGGCGCAAACGCGCCGCGTCCACTCCTTTGTGCGCCAGTTCCGAAAAGCCTTCCTCCAACTTAAGGCGCAAACTGTCGGCATTTTCCTGCCACACCTGCTCCTGGGTAGGCACTATGCCCCAGGACACAACCCCGCCGCGTTCAAGGTAGCTGTTCAAAGGCCCAGCTAAGACCTGCATGCTTGTCATATATTCATAAGCATCGAAATTAAGGACTTGAATGTTGGAATCAAAGATCAAGGTCCAATCCATCCCCGCGCACACATGTACTCCGGGAATTCCCCCTGCAGCGGCAATTTTATCTGCGATGGTGTTCAGGTCTCGTATAATAGTGTCCCGTTCCAGGGTTACATGAGTCGAAGCTCCAAAGGCGTAAAGACCGGGGTCGTCAATTGTCATCAGGACCGGCAATCCGAATTTCCGGAGGCGCCTTGTCTGCCATTCAGCATGGAAAGCCAGGGCTTTGACCAGCAGCTCACGCTGAGTTTCGTCATAATAACTTGAACGTCTGTTCTTATCGGTAATTTGCAAACCGAGTGTGAGCGGCCCGCTCAATTGCCCTTTGAGAAGGATAGCTTGCCTGATCCCGTTTTGTTCTAAATCAGCACAGAAAGCGTCAAACCCTTCTCCACCCTGGGTCCCGAAAGCAAACTCCGCTAAAGAATCTTCATTTCCTGCTTCAGCCGCTAAGTACAGCTCATAAAACTTAGTTATTCGCTCAGTCCAGTCTGCTTCCTCAACCTGAAAGCGTGGCTGCTCATAGTCCCCAATTACTCCCGTCTCAATCAGAACCTTAAGGTATTGTCCGATAAACGAGCTTTCAGCCCCTTGCCGGGGAAGCTGGGGCCAGTGGGGAGCGTCAGGCACGCTGCCCCATATAAGTTTCAAAGCCTCATTAGCACCGGTGTAGGGCAGGCTCCCGACTCCGGTTGCCATTAATTGCGGATAAAATGGCTTGAATTTTTCCATGACTCCACCTCTCCCTAATTAGTTTAGACCTTTTTCAAAAATCTTACTCTACTTAAGCAAATAGGAAATTTATCAGAAATAAAATGTCGCGCCCAAAGAAGATCCCTAACCCCACAAGTCCAAGCCCTACGATTCCAGGCAGAATAAAGAAGGGGCTGTAACGTCCGCCGGCTCGGCGCACGTCTACGATACGCCACGGCATAAATAAGATGTTAAAAATTATATAGGCTCCCAGGGCAAATAACAAGGGAATTCCCAGCGGACTTAAAGCCCAGAGCAGAGCGACAACCACATGCCAGCGGTAGCGCCTTTCCAGCCAGTAGACAAGCCCCAGCGGGTGCGGGGATCCTGGCTGGTAAGGCGCAACAAGCCCTACCTGAAGCAGGCGTCCAAACGTAAAAATGCCCCCAAGCACAGCCCACCACAGCCACGGGGATTGCGCCTGGATTAATTCCAGCAGCGGCCAGGAGTGGGGAAACCACGGTCCAAGTTCGGAAGGCAGCCTAAAGGCAAGGGCGGTGATAATTCCCGCCAATGCTCCCTCGCGCACGAGCACTGCCGCGCCATGCCAGAACCAGGCGCTGCGCAGCCGCCGTTTAGGCTTCTTCTCCCTAATTTCTCTGTAACGCCAACTTACGGCCCGCACATTCAAGAGCCATACGATAACGCTTAATACTGCCCATACTACTGCTGCCATTTGCTCACGGGGCCAGAGAGAAGTAGGTACAGTCCTTTCCCCGAGAACTACCTCCCCCCAGTTTCCCTGGATTTTATCCCCTATCAACTCAGGAGACCGCTCTACCGGAAAACCCTGCGGATCAGCCCCCACTTTTCTCAGATAAAAGGCAAGGCTCGCTGTCGTTTCCTGTTCTGCTTTATGCAAATAATCCTTGGCCTTCGTGTTTGGGAGCGCATCTAAGCCTTTACCGACAGTCCACGCCCAGAGGGACGGGTGAAAATTACCCACAGTTACCAGCGGGCGCATAGCCGCGGGCTCATGCAAACTTTTAGCCGGACGCAAGCTCAGCGGCCATTCGGCCCAAATCCCGATTCCAAGCCGATCTGCAGCCTGCAGCCATATTTCATCCGGAATCGGCCCATTGAAATATACCAGATTTATTCCCTTAGCTAATTGCTCACGCAGCCAAGATTCCACTTGGCCGGAACTACGGATTGCAAACTGCTTCGCAGGGGAAATCCCAATCCCCTGAATTTTAAGTTCTTCCCCGTTTAACTGCCACTTACCCTCAGACATTATCAGGGAGCGCAGCCCCAACGGGAAAGCCAGATCATCGCGGTCACCCTTGGCATTGCTTACAGTCAGATGCACCTGATAGAGATAAGGATCCTTAGGGCTCCAGCGCCGCGCATCCGGAATTTGCAAATCAAAAGCGGCCACTTGCTCCGTGCTGCCGTCACCCTGTATGGTCAACGCTTGCTCCACAACTAGGGCAGAGCCGTCTGAGACCACAGCCTGGACAGTCCAAGGACCCTGTTCCATGAAGCCATGGTGTTTAATCAAGGTTTTCAAATTAACCTTGGCCATATTCCCCTCCCAGGAGATATCAAGGCGCGGCGGTTCAAGGCTGCTCTCACTTGCCCCTTCAAGGTAAACCTTGCCCAGCATCCTGCCTCCCTCAAGCCCAGGAACGGTAAAAAGAGCATTATCACTGACTTTGGACAAACGGATAAACAAAATATTATCTTCCCCATAGCGAAAAGCAGCAGCCGGAATCTCCACCACATCCCTGACCCCGCTCCCGGCAAGCGTACCAATTAAATGAGCATTGTCCACACCGTTCAAGTAGACCTGGGTCTCTCCCTCAACTCCGTTCATCACCAGGAGCATCGTACGGGCACTCCACTCCGGATTCAGCCGGAAACGGCGAGCTGCCACCTCAAACTCCTGACTCGTTGGAATCATCAACAGCTTAGACTTCCTCGTTCCCGTGTCATTCATTCCTGCCCACGCCTGGCGCAATGAGGAAAAACTGCTCCACGTTCCACCTAAATCCAAGTAGTAGCGCTGGCTGCTTGTCATCCCCTGTTCTGCCTGAAGCGCCACTCCGGCCGGAATCTTCCAGCTCCACCACAGGAGGCCGATGCCGAGACAAAGCATCAAAATCAACGCAATAATGCGCCTGTCGAGCATAACGCTATTATCCCTTCTTTAACTTTTGCTCAAACTCTTGCTCAAAAATAGTCCGTGCTTCGGATTCTCATGCTCAAGATATTCGCGCCGCTTTCACAAAAACCCTTTAGCATATAGGATATTTTTCATCGTTGAACTTTCGTTGTTCCTTAGCTAGCCTTCAATTTTCGGTTAAATATTGGTTGATCCGACCAAAAACTAGAATAAACTTTCATAGCAAGAAATTAATAGCAGGAATTAAGAAGATAGAAGTCGAAATTATCAAATAAATCTTGGTATACCAAAACTTTTTCTGCAGACGGCTTTGAAAAACGGACTTTAATTCTAGTTTCGAAGTTTTAATTAAGAAGGGAGTCGGTAAAATTGATAAAACTCAGGCATCGGCTCAGCACAAAACTTATTCTATTGCTGGTAATTCCACTTTCTGCTCTGGTTTTCACCAATCTTATTCATTTCTTTAATCTAAACGATACGACGAAAAATTTGACCCAGGCAATGTACTCGGACACCTACAGTTCTGCAAGTTTAATTCTCAATGCTGACCGTGATATGTACCAGGCAGTTACAGCCCAGCGTACTCTGTTAGTGTCCGATCCCCAAGCCAAGAATTTTGCAGACCAGGTTAAGAGCTATCAGGAAAACATCGGGCAAGTCAAAGAAAGGATCGTTAAAGCTAGGGACATTTTCCTTAAGAACAAGGCAGTCTTCCAAAACACACAGAACCCTAACTCTAACAAGACTGTATTTCAGGATCTTGAAGACTTCAACCTGCTATTTGGTGCTTGGGAAACTGAGTCAAATACTTTGATCGATTCTTTGGCCAATGTACCCTTAAACGAACGGGAAGGTCTGGTCAAGAAAGCACTGGAAATAGAAAGCAAATTTGAATCTGCCAGAGATAACTTAAATGACATGGAAGATCTCCTGGATAGCTACGCCAACACTACAATTGAAGGCCTGAACAGGAACAATAAACAGATGACTTTAAAGCTCTCTATCATCATCAGCGTTATTATTGTCTTTGTAGCCTTACTTGGATGGCGTATTATTAGAAACATCACC
>DAHVVW010000070.1 GCA_027357125.1 Clostridiales bacterium | reverse complement strand
AGGAGGCGGGTGCGGCCCCCGCTATGGGACTGGCCACAGCCGGCGTGGTGGGCGGTGCCCTGGTGGTCACCCTGGCGGGCGGACCTGCCCCGGCGGTGGTGGGGCTGGCCCTGGTGGGGCTTCGGCTGGGGCTGGCCTTGGTGGGGTTGGCGTCGCTGGTGGTGGTAGACCGCCATTCTTAATCTCATTTTCTCTAAAATCTTGCCATCTAATCTTCTCAAGTCAAATATTATATCTGCGTGAAATGGGGCTGCCCAAGCATGTTTGCTTGCGAGCAGCCCCACTCTTATCCTCTTGGTCAGGCTCACGACTAAATTAAAGGCGGCCCTGAGGCCGCCCTTGAGAGTTCTTTAGAAGACAATACCTAGCGCAATGAGGAGAAGAATGATTACAACAACGATCGCGATTCCTGCTCCCCAACCTGTGCCTACACCTGCTCCGTATGCCATGAAATATTCCTCCTTTTAATTCGTAAGATTTGTTCTTAGATTGTGGCCAAACCTTCCGTGATTAAGAAGCTTAAATTAGAAGATTACACCCAAGGCGATCAGGATCAGAATTGCTATCGCGATGATGCCGACGCCGACACCCCATCCAGCTCCAGCTCCAGCTCCAACTCCAACTCCACATCCAGTTCCGGCGTAAACGCCTGCTCCGTATCCATATCCGTACATTTCTTTCCCTCCTTAAATTTTTACTCGCTTAGAAAACAATACCCATTGCAATAAGCAAGAGGATTATAACCACCACTATCGCAATTCCTGGTAAGAAGTTCGGCCCGCAGCCGTCAACTGCCGGTCCTGCAAACGCCATACTGCCTCCTCCTTTCTACCTGGAAGTATCTGGGCCTATTACAAAATATGCCCTTTTGCTAAAAGTGCTCATTATTTTTCAAAAAAATTTGTTTCTTAGCGATCTTCCTCTGCCATGGCATTAACCAAAACCTCTTTTAAGCGCTCTAACCCTACGGGTTCTGACACCAGCGGAATTGAGGCCCAGTCCGAAAAATCCAGGATCTCTTCCACATGTTCTAAGGCGTATTCGTCAAAGAAATTAATCGGATCAAGCATGAGACCGCCGTCTGTATACTGTCCAAAGTTCTCGTTGGCGTTGGCTTTGTCCCACCCTTTGAACTCTAAATCCCGATACTTAAGCCACCCTGGAGTGCACCACCAGATTTTGCGCCCTTGCGCAATCCGCTCCCGCTCCTCTACGGTAGCCACCATATCGATGCAGTTTTCTACCTGTGTACGGGCAATATAGTACCCTTCCTCTCTCAGCTCGTCAATCACGCTGTCAATCGTGCGGTAGGAATCACGCATGTTAATATAACAGTACTTGCCGCCATAAACCACAATTATTTTCTTGGCTTGCTTTTTTGCCAATTCCAGTTGCTTTTGCAACTGGTTTTCTAATTCCTCCGGAACTTGATGCAACCCCGGGGTTGTGTATAATAATTTAGCCTCAAGAAAGCCGGTTTCTTTAAGAAAGTTTAGTTCCGGAATCATAGTCCCACATGCAACAATAGCGTAATCTTTAAATGACACTTTTTGCCCCACGTCTAATCCCCCTACCCTTATTTGAAGCGAATTTTCACTTCTTTATCATTCAAAGTTTAATACCCCATACGGGTATGTGTCAATGAGAAATATCAGAAAATTTCTGTTTGATAAGAGAAAAGCCCTCCGGAGCTAACCGAAGGGGTAAACAATCTTGCGCAAACTCAAACTATAACTCCTTAGCCGGAATCGGACCGCGGGAGAGGGCTACTTTCCCGGTACGCACAATTTCAATAATTCCGTAGTCTTTCAGAACTTCACACAAAGCATCTATCTTATTCTCTTCCCCTGTAAGTTCAATCACCATTGTTTCCCGGTTCACATCCACGATTTTGGCACGGAAAATGTCCACGATATCCACAACATTCGAACGGTTTTCCGAACTTGCTTTGACCTTGATCAAGGCCAACTCCCGGTGAATAGAATCCCCCACTGTAAGCTTGGTGATCTTGATGATATCTACGAGCTTGGACAACTGGTTAACCACCTGCTCCAACTCAATTTCGTCAGCTTCTACGACGACGGTAATCCGGGTCGTATCAGGCTCTTCAGTGTAGCCGGCAGCTATGCTCTCGATATTGAAAGCTCTGCGGCTGATTAGCCCGGAAATGTGCGTCAAAACGCCCGGCCTGTTTTCTACTAAAACTGCTAACGTATGTTTCAAGCTATTCACCCCCCATGATAATCTGGTCCAGACGAGCTCCAGGCGGAACCATGGGTAAAACATGTTCTGTAGCTGGAACCAAGACATCGATAAAGACCGGACCAGGAATCTCTAAGGCTTTCTTCAAGGTTTCCTCTAATTCCTCCGGTTTGCTGACCCGCAAGCCGGTGGCACCCATGGCCTCGGCAAGCTTGACAAAGTCAGTGTGTCCTTTTAAGCTGGTGTGGGCTAAACGGCCCTCATAAAACATGCGCTGCCACTGCGCCACCATGCCCAGGACTTGGTTGTTCATAATAATGACTTTAATCGGTAAGTTATTATTGGCGGCCGTGGCGATTTCTTGGCAATTCATCATGATACCACCATCTCCGGCAAAGAGAAAGACCGTTTTATCAGGCTTGCCCATTTGTGCCCCAATCGCAGAGGGGAGTCCGTACCCCATAGTGCCGAGGCCGCCCGAAGTCAGGAAAGAACGGGGATTCTTAAAGCGGTAATACTGGGCTGTCCACATTTGATGTTGGCCTACATCTGTTACGATAACAGCGTCTCCGCCAGTAAGCTCACTTACTTTTTCAATAACAGTCTGAGGCATGATGACATCGGATCTCCGTTCATATACAAGGGGATTTTCCTCAGACCAAGCTTGAACTTGCTGGCTCCAATTCTCAATCTTGGCTCTCCAGTCCTCCGATTTTCGATTGGCAGCCTTGGTTAGCAGAGCAGGAATGGACCAGCGCAAATCACCGACCACGCGAATATCGCTTAAGACATTCTTGTTAATCTCCGCCGGATCAATGTCAAAGTGAACCACCTTGGCTTGAGACGCAAATTCCGCTAACAAACCGGTCACTCTGTCGTCAAAGCGCACTCCGACTCCGATTAGCAGGTCACATTCTGTAGTGGCAATATTAGCGGCATAAGTGCCATGCATACCCACCATGCCCAAATGTTGAGGATGGTCATCCGGCACAGTTCCCAATCCCATCAGGCTGGAAGTTACCGGAAAGCCGGTCAAGTCAAGCAGTTCCGTCACTTCGCGTGCCATATTGGCAAGAGTTACTCCGCCTCCAATAAAGACGAGCGGCCTATGGGCCTCTGTCATGGCCTCCAATGCCTGGTGGATGGCGGTCTGATCCCCTTCGAAAATTGGTCGGTAGCCCCGCAGGTTGACACTTTCAGGGTATTCATATTCCAAAGTCGCCGCGAACACATCCTTGGCAACATCAACCACAACCGGACCCGGACGCCCGCTACGGGCAATGTAGAAAGCTTCTTTAATAACTCGCGGCAGATCTTCCACTTTTTTAACCAGGTAATTATGCTTAGTAACGGGCGTGGTGATCCCCCGAATGTCGGCTTCCTGGAAAGAGTCCCGCCCAATTAAAGAAACAGCCACCTGTCCGGTAAAGGCGACAATCGGAATCGAATCCATATATGCGGTCGCGATTCCTGTCACTAAATTAGTAGCCCCTGGACCGGATGTAGCCATGCAAACTCCAACTTTGCCGGTCGCCCGTGCATAGCCGTCCGCAGCATGAACCGCCCCTTGCTCATGGCGGGTGAGAATATGATGGAAGTCTGCCTTATACAAAGCATCATAAAGGGTGAGCACTGCTCCCCCCGGATAACCGAAAACTACTTCAACATTTTCCCTCTTTAAACTTTCAATAATTGCTTCCGCACCCGTAATTCTCACACGATGCCCCCCTCTTCCCTTATGTTCCTATTATAGTACACACAAACAAAACTTGTCACTATACAAATATACATTGGCCGTGGGTTAAAAGCAAACTTACCCCGAGACATTGGCCTGGGGTAAGTTTAAGTCAGCAGCTTGATTCAGTTAAGGGATAATGCTTGCTCAGCGCCTGTTTTCATCTAATACAGGCGCCACGTCTGTGGCATCTAAGCTATGCTTTAGCCCTGGCCACTTTCCCACCTTTGCCAAAGAATTTTCTAATCTCAACCAAGATTTGGCTGGCATTAAAGATTGAAGAATAAGCTCCGCTGAAAACCCCGATCAGCATCGCCAAGGCGAAGACCTTGGTTGATTCTCCGCCCAAGATAAAGATAGCGAGCAGGGCAATTAAGACCGTCACGACCGTCTTAATTGAACGCCCCATGGTCTGCCACACAGATTTGTCAACCATATCCTCATAGCTTTCGCCGCGCTTTAAGCGAGTTTCATTTTCACGGATGCGGTCGAAAATTACGACTGTATCATTAATGGAATAACCGAAAACGGTTAAAATGGCCGCCACAAACGTAGCATCAATCTGGATCTGAAAGATAGAGAAAATCCCGACTGTTACCAGTATATCATGCAGCAGAGCGATAATTCCTGAGATCGCAAAGGCAAGTTGGAAGCGGAAAGATATATAGGCAAGCATTAAAGCTGAAGCAATAATCAAAGCCCAAAACGCGTTGCTGGTAAGTTCTTTACCGATAGCCTCCCCCACTTTGTCTTCCTTCAAAGAACCACGGTCAAAATCTCCAACTTTTTGCTGTATAGCTGTTAGGAGTTTGTCGCGCTGATCCTCTTCCAAAGCATCGGTCCTGATCAAGGCCACTGTATCCCCGTTTGACAGCTGGACCTGTCCCTCCAGACCCACAGATTTCAAACTGTCCGTAAGTGCTGACTGGGTAACGGGTTTGTTAAATTTCATGTCGAGCATGGTGCCGCCTTTGAAATCAATGCCCAGGTTCAGACCTTGCAGGAAGAGGGAGATTATCCCCGGAATAATGACAATCAGAGAAAGGGCGAACCACCAATACCTTCTTTTAACAATATTAAAATAGAGGGGATGCAGTTTTTGCACTTGCTCATAGCTTTCAGCTTTGGCCGCGGGAGTTTGGGAAGTGCCGACAGCGCCGTTCTTTTTCTCAGCCATTATGCTTCCCTCCTAACGCCAAACCAGAATGAACTCATGCGTGGGCTAATGCCTACAATCCAGCGCAGGACCATTCTCGTAAATGTGATCGCCGTAAACAAACTGGCTATAATACCAATGCCAAGCGTTATCGCAAACCCTTTGATCGACCCGGTTCCCAGGAAGAACAAAGTGGCAGCCGCAAACATGGTGGTAATATTGGAGTCAAATACAGTGATGAAGGCCCGGCTAAACCCTGCTTCAACGGCTGCCCGCAGGGATTTGCCCAGGCGCAGTTCTTCTTTGATGCGTTCGTACACGATAATGTTTAAGTCTACCGCCATACCGATGGACAAGACAAAGCCCGCAATTCCCGGCAAAGTAAGTACCGCCCTAAACAACCACAACGCCCACAACGCAATTAAAGCAAAAACAACGAGCGTGAAGTTGGCAACCAGGCCGGGAAGCCTATAAAAGGCCAACATGAACAGTAAAATAAACACTAGGCCGTAAATACCAGCCTTAATACTTTTGTTCAGAGAATCAACCCCCAGAGATGCTCCCACTTGCCGTTTCTCAGCGATGGTCATGCTCACCGGCAACGAGCCGGAGCGGAAAAGCACGGCATAGTTGGCGGCATCCTCAAGCGAGGAATACCCAGTAATCTCTGCTTGCCCGTTAGTAATCGGTTCGTTAACATTAGGATTTTGCAGCATTTTATCATCGAGGTATATACTAATATTTTGTTTAACAAATTTAGTCGTTAAATCCGCAAATTTCTTGGTTCCATCCGGTGAGAACGTCAAGTTAACCACATATTCTCCCCGTTGGTTTTGCCCGGCACGGGCGTCTTTCAATTCTTCGCCCTGCAACACCACATTTCCTTGCGGATCACGAAACGTAAGTTTGGCCGTGGTTTTTAAGACCGACACAGCTTTGTCCGGATCTTGAATTCCGGCTAAATCAACGATTATACGGTTTTTAGCATAATCGGCCTGAATGTACGGCTCGGAAACCCCTAAATCATTTACACGTTTGGAGATAATGGCTTTAGCTTTATCCATTTCGTCCTTAGTGATTGCCTTGCCGTCTGTGCCCGGCTCGGCCTGAAGCACTAAGTGGACGCCACCGCGCAAGTCAAGTCCCAGCGGGATACCTTTAGTGGTATCTGTGAGGGGTTGAATCGAAAATGCCACGGCTAAGGCTACGAGCAGCACAAGTGCTGCGAGCTTGATGATGTTTCCCCGTCTCATCTATGTTCCTCCCTTTTAACTATGATGGGACTTGCCCATACCAAAGTTAATTATAAGGCTTGGCTTGTCCAAGTGTCAATTTACAAAAAAAAGGTTGTGTTTTCGAGGAGAATTCAGTATTCAAGAGTCAGTAGTCAGAAGGTATTTATTGCATTCCCTTCAGTGTTTCAGGCCCTTGATTTGTACCCAAAAATTATTCTGACTCCTGTCTCCTGACTCCTGACACCTAAGTAGTTACTAGTAAGTTACAGCAGCTTGACACTATTAATCCAAAGCTCAAAATTAGCTCCTAAAAACTCGGCAGCTTTTCTGCATAATAACATGCGCGCCAGGAAAATTTCGAAATAATCCATAACCGGACAAATTTTCGTATCAATCGTTAATTCGAGGGCGATTCTGTCTTTGTCATAAACGCGCAGAAAAGAATGTTCAACAGCATAGTTCACCCGGTCGTGGATGTCAAAAGTTGCAAGATCGGGGTTGCGCACTCGTGAACGGTGAACATCCGATTTATCGGCCAGAATGAGAGCGGCGGACACAGAACTTACCGGATGTCCATCACTTTCATCATGGTTGCCGATCGCCCCGATCACCACGGCAATTTCTTCCGGAGGTAACGCGTGCTTTTCCAGAATTTGAGCCGCCAGCACTGCACCAGCCTGAGCGTGCCCGTTTCTGTTTACTACATTTCCGATGTCATGTAGATATGAGGCGATAGCCGCTAACTCCTGCTCTCTTTCCGCATGTTCAAGTTTTTGTAAGATGTTGGTTGAGATATGGGCAACTAAACCCACATGCCTATACCCGTGCTCAGTGTAACCCAGAGCTTCCAGGTGGCGGCTCCCACCTTCGATATATCCTTGTACCAGAGGATCTACCTTGATATCTGCTATGGTTACTCTACTCATGCGATCTTTCCTCCGTTTGCAGCCGGCGCATGCGATAGCAGTTCATTCCGACCTGGCCCAGTTCTTCTAACAGGCCGTAATTGGCCCACGCGCCTACAACCGCTCCTACCCCGGGCAACATCTGCAAAGTCTTGCGCAGGTCAATCGTGTCACGGTACTCACGCTGAAACTTTTCCCAATCAATCTGTTCCAGGTATTCCGTTCCAGATGGCCATTTCCTCACTGTCCCGTTCCAGTCGGCTAGGGCAGTGTACAAAGTCGGCTTCTGTTCCTGACTGGAGAAGGCCAGTTGAAAAACATAAAGTAAAAAAAGACGTTCGCGATAGTCTTGGGTAGTATAACCGTAAACATGGGCCAGCTCAAACAGAAATTTCATTTTAATAGCAATCAATGCCGGAAAATCAGCCATGCCCAGGACAAAGCCACCAGCCCCAGTCCCCGCCCCTTCGGCCGCCGCAAGCTTTTTATAATTGGAAATAAGCTCATAGGCTTTAAGGTCGCGGTCTTCCAAGGTTAGCCCCTGTGTGGGTGCACTTTTCGGAACGAAATCAAGGCCGAATAGTACGGTCTTGACAAGGCCTTTGACTGTAGCCGTCAACACAGTGTGCACCTTGTCCGGGATCACATCATTTACCTTCGTCTGCACTTTTTTCGATACCCGTTCCCAGATGCCGGGGCGCTTTAATACTTTCTTGGCCCAAGCTTCAAGTTCCCTGCGTACTTTTTCTTCGTATGTATATTTTTCCATTTGGGATCCCATGCGTGTTACCTGCCTAATCGGAAATTTTCTTCTTAACTAAATTGCCCTGGTCTAATTGAAAAGCAAGCGGCTCAAACCACTTGCTTACCATTCTACCCGCAGAACAATCTTGCTTGCTTATACTATGCTTTTACTGGAGCTTATGCTTGCACTTAGGCTTCTGCTTCTGCATTCTCGCTGCTTATGCTTATGCTTCTACTTTTTCTTCCTGTCCTACTTTATTGTTGTCAACATCGCTCTGATTATTCTTGTCATCATTGTCTTTCTTTTTATCCTCGGCTACGATTTCCCGGTTTTCCACACTGGCTATCCCGGCTTTGGCGACTTCGATTTCCACTTTGT
>DAHVVW010000006.1 GCA_027357125.1 Clostridiales bacterium | reverse complement strand
CTGACTTCTCGGAAAGACGCCATAAGCGGCCCCACTTCAGCTGCCCTTTCAGACTCAACTTGCCAAACTCCCATGGCATTGGCCACAAAACCGGCTTTTTGATGGCGCAGAACCGCCCCCAAACGGCGAATAACTCCTTCCTCAAGCAGCCTGTGAGTGTACTCAAGCACCATATTTTCTTCCCACCCCAGCTCCGTTGCCAGAGTTCTAAACGGATTAAGTCCATCCGGGAGATCCTCTTGCAGAAGCCTAATCAACGCTATCTCTTCTTCCGAGACAGCATAGGGCTGCTTAAGCAGAGAATCAGTACCTCGTTGTTTCATGTTTTGGTGCCGAGAGTTTAGGTTATCGTTCGTGAGATCCTCATTATCTGGTGTTTTATTATTGGTATTGAAATCAAAGTCAACATTTATTTTATATAATCTTAGAGCAGGAAGGCTGTATATCTCCTCAACCCCGCTTTGTGTTTTAACTCTGTTCAAAATTTCCTCTACCTCTGGGTACGAGGGGGCGATCAAGGTAAACCACATATTGTACGTGTGCGCGCGCAAGTAATTGTGCGTAACGCCCGTAATTCCGGCCAAAATCTCAGTCAGGACAGGTATTTTCTCTTCCGGGACTTTGGCCGCACACAGGGTACTATAGTAGCCCAAGCGATGAGAGTCTAAAATTCCCCCTAATCTTCTGATATATCCTTGGGCACGCATTTCCTGAACGCATTGATAAGCCTCCATTTCCGTAATCCCAACTTCTTCCCCTAAGTTGAGGTAAGGACGGGATTCGACCGGAAACCGACTTTGAACAATATTAAGCAACTCCCTGTCAACAGTGTCCAAGCTCAAACCCCCTTCCGGCCGTGGAATAAACACCAGGGCTCTTCAGCCATGTAATCGCCGTCATTATAATAAGCAGCTCGGGCCCGGCAGCCGCCGCAGATTTTTTTATACTGACAAGTTCCGCATCCTCCTTTGTACTCCAGAGTGCGCAGAGTCTGGAACACTTCGTGATTTTGCCAGATTTCATCAAAAGGAGTTTCCCGCACATCCCCCAGCGGAATATTGAGGTACGCACAAGGCTGAACCTGACCTTTGGGTCCGATAATGCAATAGTGAGTTCCCGCGAGGCAGCCCCGCCCAAAACGGACATCAACCCCCACTTCTTTTGCTATCCGCATAAACTGGGGCGCGCAGGTGGGTTTAAGCTCGATCGATACAGTTTGCTGTTTCAGCATTATTCTTCTTAAAATATCTTCATACTCTTGAGCCCGTAAGGACTCTTCTTCGATCGTTACCGCCCTCCCGGTCGGGACGAGGAAAAAGAAATGGTGCGCCACCGCTCCTTCCTCCACGGCAAAATCCGTGATACTCTCGACCTCATGGGCATTCCACTCCATCACTGTCGTATGAATCTGAAACGGCAACCCAACCTCACGGCAATTGCGCATCCCCTGTACTGCTTCGTCCCAAGCTCCGGAATATTTACGAAAAGCGTCATGTTTGGCTTTGTCGAGGGAATCAAGGGAAATTCCCATGCCCATAGCCCCGGCTTCTTTCAAGCGCCTGGCCAGATCAAGTGTAAGCAGAGTTCCATTGGTGCCAAATACCGGGCGCAAGCCCAGTGACTTAGCATAAGCTACCAAATCTACAATATCCGGACGCAGGAGAGGCTCCCCCCCGCTGAAAATCATGATTTTAAATCCCGCTTTAGCAATTTGCTCTAGCAAAGTCTTGGCTTCCGCCGTACTTAGCTCTTCGTTCGCCTTGACCCCCGCATCCCGATAACAATGGTCACAATACATATTACAGGCATTGGTGGTATTCCAGGAAACAATCATAATCCTTTTCCCCCTTCGAAGGCCAATCTTCACGTCTTAATTCGGCCCTCGACTTCTAATTTCTAACTTAGAGCCCGATACCAAAAACTCATAGTTCGAACCTCGAACCACGAACTACGATCTAAGCCACCGCGCCACATCTAAAGCGAAATAAGTTATGATCAGGTCAGCTCCGGCCCGCTTCATACCGACTAAAGCTTCCATCACAATCCTTTGTTCATCAATCCAGCCCTGCTTGGCGGCAGCCTTGATCATCGCATACTCCCCGCTGACATTATAAGCAGCGACCGGCAAGCCAAAACGCTCTTTCGTGCGGTAGATAATATCGCCGTAAGAAAGAGCAGGTTTTACAATAATCAAATCTGCCCCTTCTTCAACATCAAGCGCGGTTTCCAGCATCGCCTCGTTCGCATTCGGAGGGTCCATTTGGTAAGTGCGGCGGTCTCCAAATTGAGGGGCAGAGCCGGCAGCTTCCCGGAAAGGCCCATAAAAACCGGAGGCAAATTTAGCCGAATAAGCCATGACCGGAATATCTTCAAACCCTTCGCGATCAAGCGCCCGGCGAATAGCCGCCACCCTGCCGTCCATCATATCTGAGGGAGCGACCATATCCGCACCCGCTTGGGCATGAGAGACCGCCGTGCGCGCCAGCAGCTCAAGTGAGGGGTCATTAAGAACTTTTCCCTCGTGAACCAATCCACAATGACCATGATCTGTGTACTCGCACAAACAAACATCTGTAATCACATAAAGTTGGGGATAGTTTTGCTTAACTAAGCGCACCGCTTTCTGCACGATGCCGTCATCAAGATAAGCCCCTGTACCAACCGGGTCTTTGCTTTCAGGGATACCAAAGAGGAGGATTGCAGGAATGCCCAAATGTACCAATTCTTGCAGAGCTTCCACGAATTCATCGAGTGAGTATTGATACACGCCAGGCATGGAAGACACTTCCACGCGCAGATTTTCTCCCGGCATCACAAACATCGGATATATTAAGTCCTTGATATGCACGTGGTTTTCCCGCACCATACTACGGATGGCCTCATTAGCGCGCAAGCGCCGGGGACGCCTGATTAAATCCATCTCTCCTACCTCCTTTAATCAACACAGCTTACCTTCTTAAATTAAAATATTCGGCCGAATCTCATGCTAGTCCTATCTCTTCATCCGTAAGATAACAGGCCGGGTCAGACGCCCAGAAGTCCCCGGCTGCAGCCTCGGCCCTGGTGCGGAAATTTCCGTTGCAAATATCAAGATAACGGCAGGCAGCACAGCGTCCTTTAAGGAGCGGCTTGCGGTTTTTTAGCCCCGCCAAAATGGGGTGGCTCGAATCAGTCCAGATATCTCCGAACTTACGCTCCCGCACATTGCCAAATGTTATGTGCTGGCTAAACTGATCCGGATGAACATTACCAAACGGGTCGACCTCGGCAAAGGCAATACCGGAACGGTTGCCCCCGTTAAGGGAGATCAACCCTTTGATACGTTCAGCTCTTTCCGGATCCTCGTTTAAGGCTTTCAAATACAAGTACACCCCGTCACAATGATTATCTACCGTTAGAATTTCCTTCTTTAATCCCCGTTGTTCGTAATCAAGGGTGCGCCGGATGATAATATCCATTGCTTGCCGTGATTCTTGCGGAGTAACATCCTGGTCCATCATTTGATTGCCACGACCGGAATAGACAAGATGATAAAAACACACCCGATCAATGTTTTCTTCTTCAATAAAATCAAAAATCTTATCCATTTCTTCAAAATTATGCCGGTTAATGGTAAATCTAAGCCCCACACGCTGCCCTACTTTAACACAATTCTGAATCCCAGCCATCGCAGCCTTAAAAGCCCCCTCTTTGCCCCGGAATTTATCGTTAACTTCCATCAGGCCGTCGAGGGAAATGCCAACATAACCAACACCTATATTCTTTATCCTTTGAGCCACTTCGGGACTGATCAAGGTTCCGTTGGTCGAGAGCGTAACTCTGATCCCCTTGTTCCCAGTGTATTCGGCCAATTCGAAGAAGTCGGGCCGGATTAAAGGCTCCCCTCCGGAAAACAGAAGCACAGGCACTCTGAATTCCGCTAGGTCATCAATAAACCTCTTGGCTTCTTCGGTCGTGAGTTCCCCATGATACTTTTGCGCATCCGAATCCATATAGCAATGCGCACACTTGAGATTGCAGGTGCGGGTGGAATTCCACACCACCACTGGCCCCGAATTAACAGTGGTACCGTGTAAAGCTCCACGCGAGCCCTGGCTGTAGCGTAGGGAGTCCCCAAAATACTCCGTGTCAAAAAGAAGCTTCGTTACGCTTATCATTCTTTTACCCCCTTGACCAAGGCTTCCACAAGCCCCTCAATTGTGTAGCGCTCAGCTTCCCGGTGCACTTCAAGACCAAGCTGTCTCGCCGTCTCACTCGTAATCGGACCAATAGAAAAAAGCTTTACCCCTTCTAATAAGGAAAGTTTACCTTCCAACAGCTGCACGAAATTGCGCACCGTGGATGAACTTGTAAATGTAATGACATTTACCTTACCTTCGGTAAGCAGAGCCAGCAGCTCCTCCCGGTTGCTCTGTCCCAGGACGGTTTTGTACACAGGCACATCCCATACATCTGCACCCAAAGCTTTAAGGGATTCAGGCAGTACATCACGCGCTTCTTCTGCCCGGGCCAAGAGCACACTTTGTCC
Organism: Clostridiales bacterium; assembly: GCA_027357125.1. GTDB lineage: Bacteria > Bacillota > Desulfitobacteriia > Desulfitobacteriales > Desulfitobacteriaceae > Paradesulfitobacterium. The sequence continues at coordinate 11,297 of DAHVVW010000006.1, read as the reverse complement.
CGGTAATATTCGGCTAGCAAGCCCTTCGATAATCTTCTCGGCCCGGTACTCGTCTGGCATAAAGGCCACGCGCAGGCTTCTCTGCTCTAAGGCAGCTTTAGTGGCAGGTCCGATCGCCACGATTTCCACGCCGGCCAAATCCCTGATATCTTTACCCCGTCGCATCAGTTCGGTAAAAAAAGCCTCGACACCGTTGACACTGGTAAACACCAGCCACTCGAAGCGTTTGAGATCAGCAAGCGCCTTGGCCAGGGGCTTCGGATCACTTGGCTCCACTATCTCAATTGCCGGAAACTCCCAGGGCTCACCGCCCAAGTCTTCGATAGCCTGGGACAAGGCACTGGCCTGATGGCGGGCGCGCGTGACTATGACTCTTTGCCCGAATAAAGGTTTATGCTCGAACCACTTGAGATTCTCCCTGAGGGACACTACTTCCCCCACGATAATAATTGCCGGTGAAGAAAATCCCTGTTCCTTGACAAGGGTTGAGATATTATGAAGCTCCCCCACCAGGGTCCGCTGTTCCGGACGTGTTCCCCATTGAATGATACCGACCGGAGTCTCGGGGTTTTTCCCGTTCTGGATAAGCTTTTCCGCAATCAAATTCAGGTTTTCCATGCCCATCAAAAAGACTAAAGTCCCGTGCGCTGCAGCTAAATCGTGCCAGGCAATAGCAGTCTCATTTTTTGTAGGATCTTCGTGCCCGGTAATAACGGCAAACGAAGATGTCAAGTCACGGTGGGTAACCGGAATCCCGGCATAGGCCGGAACTGCCACGGCTGAGGTAACTCCAGGCACAACCTCATATGGCAGCCCCACCTCTTTCAGGGCTTCGGCTTCTTCCCCGCCGCGCCCGAAGACAAAAGGATCTCCTCCCTTAAGCCTAGTAACGATTTTCCCTTCTTTGGCCTTCTTGACTAATACTTTATTAATCTCTTCCTGGCGCAATGTATGCCGTTCCGGCGATTTCCCGACATAAATCAGTTCACACTCGTCTTTAGCATGCTTAAGCAAACGGCGGGATGCTAAGCGGTCATATACTAAGACATCTGCCTTGGCAATACATTCAGCCCCTTTAATCGTTAAAAGCTTGGGGTCCCCTGGGCCGGCCCCCACAAGATAGACAAATCCCTGGTTCAAACATAACACTCCCCAATATACTATTTGGTAATCAGAATTCAGTAACGTGAATGTCCGGGACGATAGTGTCCTGGTGACATTATCGCCGAAGCCGCTAACTATGAAAGAATGACTTAACGGCTGAGGATACATTCACGCCATGAGGCCATACTAAAAATTCAACTCATGGCCGAATGGATGGTTTAATGCATTCCTTTAGGGTTTAAAACCCTTGATTTATACCCAAAAATCATTCTGTCTCCTGTCTCCTGACTCCTGACTCCTGTGATGTTACCTAATCTCAGCCAGAATTTCCCCTGCTCCCTCTTCCACAAGTGTGAGCGCTGCTCTCTCCCCGACTTCCTCCGGGTTTTCCCCCTCAGTGCGGACGCGCAGCAAGCGCGATCCATCCACACTTGCCACCATCCCCTGAAGTTCTATCTCCTGGCCCCGGACTTGGGCCAAAGCTCCAATGGGTACTTGGCAACCGCCCTCAAGCATGCGCATGAGGGCACGTTCAGCTCGTACCGCGAGTTCCGTCGCACTATGATTAAGAGGTGCGAGCAAGTCATACATATCCTTGCGCTCCCCGGCAATTTCCAGCGCGATCGAACCCTGGCCAACTGCCGACAATACGATATCCTCCGTCAGAATTTGCGTTATTCTATCTTCCCATCCTAAACGCTTAACTCCGGCAGCTGCCAGCACGATTCCATCCATGGCTCCGTTTTGCAGTTTGTGCCAGCGCGTTTGCAGATTGCCGCGTACATCCACAAATTCAAGATCAGGGCGGTAGTGCCTAAGCTGAGCCTTGCGGCGCAGGCTGCTAGTTCCGATAACGGTACCAGGAGGAAGCTGTTCAAGCAAAGTCCCGTCCTTGCTTAAAAACACATCCCGCGGTTCTTCGCGCTCGCAGAAAGCAGCGATATCCAAACCCGCAGGCAAATTTGTCGGCATATCCTTCAAGCTGTGTACGGCCAGATCAATCTCTGAGCGCAGGAGAAAGCTTTCGAGCTCTTTTGTAAAAAGCCCCTTGTCCCCTATCTTAGCTAAAGGTACGTCTAAGATTTTGTCCCCTTTGGTCTTCACAGGAACTAAAGTGAATTCAAAGTCCGGATAAAACTTCAGAAGCTGGGACCGCACCCATTCTGCCTGCCATAAAGCCAGCAAGCTATCACGGGTCCCAATGCGAATATTTTTCATTCTGCCCTCCCCCGTAAGGCCTGCCCGGGCTGTTGCCCAACCATCCACAGGGATTTTATCTCTTCTTCCACACTTAAGTCAAAAAGGTTTTGCAAGATTTCAGTATAAAGATGGCCCTGACGGGTATCGGCAACTTCCTTCAAATTAGTGATAGGAGTATGGAGAAGCTGGTTCACAATCGAATTAGCCAAGGAACGTATTAATTTCTCCTGTTTGGGTGTTAAAGTTCCTAAACGTTCCAAAGCCCGGCTCAGCTGAGCTTCTTTAATCTCCTCTCCTTTATGCTTAAGGGCTACAATGGTCGGAACCACGAACAGAGAATTATGCCATTTGAGGAATTGTTTCATTTCCTCTTCGATAATTTTCTTTCCTTGCTGAGCTGCCAGTTCCCGGGCTTGATGATTCCGGTCCACCACTCCCTGTAAATCGTCAATATCGTGTAAGGTCACTCCGGGAATTGCACCGACATCAGGATGCACATCGCGCGGAACTGCAATATCAATAACTAATAACGGCCGCCCGGCGCGCGTGTTCATGATCTTCTCCACCCGCTCAGGCAACAGTACAAAATGAACTGAGGCTGTGGCCGAGATAACAATGTCAACCTCAGCCAAATATTCGTCCATTTCCTGAAAATGGACAGCACGCCCATTAAACGCGGCGGCTAAAGCTAAGGCCCGTTCGTACGAACGGTTGGAAACCAAAACAGTTGAGGCTCCGGCTGCAACCAAATGCTTAGCCGTCAGGGCACTCATTTCCCCAGCGCCCAAGATCATGATCGTCTTGCCTTCAAGGTTAGGAAACTTTTGCATTGCCAGTTCAACGGCAGTATAGCTTATTGACACCGGATGCTGGTCAATTTTTGTTTCTGTGCGCACTCTTTTCCCCACCGTAAGCGCATGTTGAAAGAATACATTAATTACTTTGTTTGTGACTCCAGCCTCATACGCATCCTCATAGGCTTGGGCCACCTGGCCCAGGATTTGCGTTTCCCCCAGCACCATGGAATCAAAGCCGGAAACGACATTAAAAAGATGACGCACCGCTTCATAAAGTGTGCGGGTATAAAGGTGGCGGTTTAATATTTCGTTATCAAGCCCGCTCTGTTTGGCTAAAAACTTTTTGATAGACTCCTGGCCAATCTCAACATCAGTTGTTGCTGCATAGATTTCCAAACGGTTACAGGTACTGAGAATGACAATCCCCTCGAGTGCAGGGTAAGTAATTAACTCGTGTAAAGCATTATTCATCTGGGATGCAGGAAAAGCAAGCTTTTCCCTAATCTCCAGGGGAGCACTGTGATGACTTAGTCCAACAGTGACCGGAAACACTCCTCAATCACTCCTTTCGCTTGGGCAAGACGTTTGGATTTGATTATACTCCGGACTTGCCCATCTGTCACCCGTTCCCAAAAAAGACGCTTTTTTTCCGGAGCTAGCTTCTCTTTAACCCGTGGCCGCCAACTTCTGAGAAGAGCAAGATACTCTGCCATTTCTTCCCCATAAAAAGCTTCTAACTCCTCCCGGATTTGGCGGGCAACAATGGGACTGCTGCCTCCGGTGGAGACCGCAATCGAGAGATCTCCTCGTTCGAGGATCGATGGTACGATAAAACTACACTTTTCAGGGTCATCAACTACATTAACCGGACGGCAGGCCTTAGCTGAATCATGAGCCACTTGAGCATTCACTTCTTCGTGATCAGTACAGGAAAAAATGAGGACAGCATCCTTGATGTCTTGGCTATCATACTCTTTGCACGACCACACACACTGCTTGCCGTCAATCAATTCCTTTAGTTCCTGGCTTAATTCCGGGGCAACAAGGTGTACTCTGGCTTCGTGAGCGAGCAGAGTCTGAACTTTGCGCCAAGCCACGCTGCCCCCACCGACCACTAGCACCAGCTGATTTTTTAGATCAAAGAATATTGGGTAAAAATGGCTCAATTTTGTTGGTCACCTCTTCTCTCTTTTTATTTCGTTTATTCGCAAAATATTCCTCTATTTTTATAGTTTTGGACTTATTTTTCCTAAATTACTCATAAAAAAATTAACTGATAAAAAGTTCAAGTGCAAGTTCATCGAAGAATTCTAGGAGTCCCCCATTAATCTTTATACTAAGTCGTAATTCCTGCTAAACGCTAATAAGAGCAGATAAATCATGGCATATAACGTATAGGCGTACTTTTTCTTGGTCCAAACAGAAAAGGTTTAAGCTGCGGAATGCGTTCCGCAATGTAAGAATAATTAGTGAGCAAGCGCATGTATCGGCCGATGTAATCCCGTTTGAACCCAGGCCTGAGCCCCGCCCACTCCTTAAGTTTACCGAAATAATACTCTTCATAACATCTTTCTATTTCACTTTGTGATGTTCGAACTGAGACTGTCGCAGGCGAATCCCCATAGCAGTAACGATAGTAATCACTGGTCAGGTGCTCAAGAAATTCCCCGCGGCCTAAATCAGGGTGGTTCCACAAAGGATTACAGGCAAAATGCACAAAATCAGGGCTGTATAACTTAGCCATCTCTGAACTCATTCTGATCTTCTCTATATTTTCCTCAGGCCTTTCAATCAAGCAAAAGAGTTCACTTATGATTCCGGCATTGTCGAGTATGTTCACAGCTCTGCCAATACCAGTCGAAATAACTTTGTTAATCTCTGTTTTTCGGGCACCAATGGTGTTTGGCCCAATACCCATGAGGATGTGAACAATTCCTGCTCGCTTGTATTTCTGAATAATGTCTTTATCACGTATAATATCCGCTGCTGTACTCTCCACTAAGAGTTTGACATCGAGTTTCTTTGTGATCAACCAGTCAAGAATCTTCGTCCAACGCGCCTGATCGCGAGTTGATAGTTCGTTAGCGATTAGAATAACGTCTAGTTCGAATTCTCTTACCAACATTTCAATTTCTGCGGTCACACTTTCGACACTCCGGGCTCGCCAACATCGTAGCTTTAACCTTATCTGAGTGCAATCCCAACAGGATTTACCGCATCCACGCGAGGTAGAAACAACCCCGAGACGAGACCCCGGAAAAATGTAATAAGTGTAATCTCTCCACTCTAGCAAATCCCATGCCGGTGTTAAACTATCTAAATTCTTAATAAGCGGCCTTTCCGCAGTCACTTTCACCTGCCCTTGAGAAATATAGGCAATTCCGGCAACTCCGTCCAGCGACTTGTTGCTCTCAAGCACATTGACTAACTCTGAAAATGTGAGATCTCCTTCCCCTCTTACTACAAAATCAATTGCCGGATACAAGTCTAGAACCTCTTGATAACGAAGAGTGGGATAGATTCCCCCAATCACCGTAGTTACGTTCCCTAACACTCTTTTAGCTGCAGCTAAGATTTCAGCCGCAGTTCCCATGCTAGAAGTACCTGCTGTGGTTAGAACAACATCTGGTCGATAATCTAAAATTTTTTTGGAAATTTGTAAGATACCATGATTGTTAATCGCCGCATCATAAATGCTTACATCGTGACCCTGTCTTTGAAGTTCACCGGCAATATATACCATAGTAAGGTTCAACCATTTGCCCGTATATCGTATAACCCCCCCAACTGCACTTGTCACCAACAATACGCGTGACATCAAACTCCTCCCGTTCTTAATTTGAACACCCCTGTTTTATTTATATATTTCTACCTTCTCAACTCATATTATCCAGATGTTTGCTTAACTAAGCATGTTAATTTCTCCTACTATTCGTAGCGCAAAACCTGTTTAGATTTGCGCGTAGGAATGGAGTCCCGGCAAGAAATAATTGACCCCAAAAAATGTAAACAAGACGGCGACAAAACCGAATACAGCCATCCAGGCTGCTCTTTTGCCCTTCCAGCCATACATTAGACGCGCGTGCAGGTAACCCGCATAGATGATCCAGGTAATTAAAGACCATGTCTCTTTGGGATCCCAAGACCAATAGGTTCCCCAAGCGTAGTTAGCCCAGATCGCTCCGGTGATAATGCAAAGTGTCAAAAAGGGGAAGGCAAATCCCACCATTTTGTAAGCCAATTCATCCAAGACTTCGAGATCAGGAATACGGGAAGAAGCTTTACCAGAGGCACCACCGCCGTAATGGGATTTCAAAAGGTACATCATTCCAAGCCCGAAAGAGACAGCAAAAGCTCCATAGGACAGGATCGCGGTGATGACGTGAAAAGTAAGCCATTGACTTTTTAAAGCTGGGGGAATGGCCTGAGCTACTCGTTCCTCCGGTCCCATTTTCATAACTATATAGGCCAACAGCAAGAAAGGAAGCGGTGCGACAAACGCTCCTAACGGTTTAATCCGATAGCGAAATTCAGCGAACAGATAGACAGCCACAATCCCCCAGCAAAAAGTTAAAATAAATTCATAACCATTCGAGAGAGGAGGGCGTCCTGCTATAATTGTCCTCAGAACCACAGCTGTTGTATTCCCAGCCAAGCCCACAATCGCCAGAAGCGTTGCAAATTGCCCGATAACCTGTTGTTTAAATCCGAACCAAACCCAATAAAAAATCATGCTTAAGAAATAAGCCATAATAGTGAGATAGAACATGGACGTTTCAAGATTGGTTAAGCCTGAATTCACTGTAATTCCTCCTCTGTTGCCATTTCAGATGTTAACCGTTCCTTCAGCGTGCCTACCAAAGCATCGAAGTCAGCGTGCCTACTACCACCCGATTTTCCGGTAGCTAGCCCTAAAATCAGCTTCCCTTGGCCTGCACTACGCATTTCCAAAACACCGGAGACAATACGGGGACTCCAATAAAAGGACAGCATCAGCCCCACTAATAATAACGCACTACCAAGCCAAATGACCCAAACTCCCGGATCTCTTTTTACTTGGAGACCGGTAAAAGCCGTGCTACCGTCAAAAGTCAGTTGGTACTGACCTTGAACATCTGCCCTCTCACCGACTGTCAGTTGTCCGGTTTGTACCGGTTGCGACCCCTGTCCCTTATACACTTGAAACATAACTGCTGCCTGACCGGAACCTCCTTGCATGGCAGCTACAATCAGGTAAAGATCAGTCCCCGGAGCCTGAAAATAGTTTCCTCCCTGATCCTGCAACATAACAGGGATTTTCTGGCCTTTGATATCTGCAGTAAAACGGGCACCATTGGCAAAACTTGCTTGATAAAACGTAATACCCCGATAGGTGAAAGGGTGATTCACGGAAATCGTTTGCCTGCCCACTTCCTTGCCGCTTTCCAAAATGCTCAGATCGGTATACCAGTTATCCCGTTCGCCGTTGGGCAAAAAACGATCCTCGGCTGAATTAATTCGAACACTGAAATCCTCTGACACCTTTCCCTTCTCAATCTGGATTTGTTGGATGGGCACAACCTCACCGGCAGCGGCCATAAAATAACCCCGAAAACCTAAAGCGCTCCCTAGCAAAGCCCCTACCAAGAGAACCACAAACGATAGATGCGTAACCACTGAGCCCCAGTTTCCCCACCGATGACGCATCCCTACAAAAGTCCACATCTCCTCCTTGTCCGCGGTAGTTAGACGATAACCCATAGCAGGCATCACCCTTTCCACCGCTTGGCGCAAAACAGGCACTGCCGCTTCAATTTCCGCTCGGATCTTGCGTGGTACACCTGCTGCGCTCTCTGGTGGAAGCGGCTTAAAAGTCCGCCTGTAGATTCCGGAAAACCTTTGCACGCTGCATACAATTAAATTTAAACTTAACAAGCCCAATGACAGCCGAAACCAGACTGTGCTATAAAGGTGGGTAAATCCCAGAGCCTGCCACACCTGGCCAACCGCTCGGGCTTTATCCGGCTCTTGGCTTATTTGGGGAAAAAAGGTGCCTATTGCTGCCACAAAGGCAATAATCCCCAAAAGAGCTAAGCCTAGCTTCATCGAACTGAATAACTCCCACAACTTTCCTTGCTTATCGGACTTTTCCGTCATGCGCCCGCCCTCCAAATTTAGTTTATTTAGGTTGCACTTTTAAACACCTGAAGACTATTGCTGAACAATCTTTCAAAGTCTTCCGCCGGCACGGGTTTCCCGAACAAATAACCCTGCACCTCATCACAATTGGTTTTTTGCAGGAAGGCAAACTGGCCATGGGTCTCAACTCCTTCTGCAATCACTTTGTACTGCAGACTTTTAGCTAAAGCCACTACCGCCGAAATAATCATAGCATCTTCGTGATTACTCGTACAATCGTTAATAAATGTTTTGTCAATTTTTAAAGTGGTAATCGGCAGCCTCTTCAAATAATTAAGGGAAGAATACCCAATACCAAAATCATCGATCGCAATTCTTACTCCCATCCTTTTTAATTCCTTTAATTTCCTAGAAGTAAAATCTACGTTCTGCATCGCAACGCTTTCAGTTATTTCAAGCTCTAACAACTCGGGGTCCAGACCTGTTTCCTGTAATACATCGGCAACTAACCGGACAAGATTAGGCTGCTGGAACTGACGCACTGAAAGGTTAACCGCTATGCGCAACGAGGAATAGCCCGATTTCTGCCACATAACATTCTGGGCACAGGCCGTTCGCAACACCCATTCCCCAATCGATGAAATTAAGCCGTTTTCTTCCGCCAACGGAATAAAATGCAAAGGCAATACGAGACCCCACTTCGGGTTTTGCCAACGCAAGAGGGCCTCTGCACCCACAATCTTTCCGGTTCGCACATCCAATTGCGGCTGGTAATACAGCAACAGTTCCTGACGTTCAAGCGCATGACGGAGGCCACACTCCAAATCCATTCTTTCCAAGGTACCCGCGTTCATGCCAGGAGTGAATACCTTATAATTATTTCGGCCCGCACTTTTGGCCTGATACATGGCTACATCGGCGAGTCTGAGTAGAGTTTCAGCATCCTCACCATGCTTTGGGTGAATGGCGATTCCGATACTTGACGTAATATAGAGTTCTCTGTCATCCATCCAAAACGGCTGCTTGAGAGCTTCAATAACCCTTTGCGCGACTTTAACAGCATCATTTTGACTGATTACCTCCGGTAGTAAAACAGTGAACTCATCTCCCCCCATTCGGGACACCGTATCCCCTTCACGCAAGCATCCTTGCAGACGTCGCGCCACCTCCTGCAGAAACTGATCCCCTACCGCATGACCCAGGGTGTCATTTATGCACTTAAAATGATCGAGATCCAAAAACATGACTCCCAGCATGTGTTGATATCGGCGTGCCTGTTCTAAGGCCACACTCAGCCGATCATCAAAAAGATAGCGATTAGGAAGTCCGGTCAAGGCATCGTGGTAAGCCATACGCTTAATACTCTCATTATCTTCTTTGTATTCTTTAATATCATGTTGAGCTTTGGTACTGGCGGCTTCCTCTATGAATTGCTCCATCGGCTTGACAAAAAGATTTATGATTATAAACCCTGCTCCGATCACGAAAATCACTATTCCGCCAGTAAGCGCTACAAGGAAACCCCTGTGGGCTGGTTCAGCGGCTAAAAAACCCATGGTGCCACCAATGACAAACAAACCTGAAACGATAAGATCCGCGGCCATTATCTTTTGAGCTATCGAAAGACTGTCTATCCGAAGAAGAATTCTCTTTAGTACCCTTGGCATAAGGCACCTTCTTTCTACTTATCGTGCATGTGACCCTAGCACCGGCCTTTTGAGCTGTGAAAGTCATATCCTATCAAGTGTTAGGAATTTTTTCCAGTATCTCCCGAACCTTTTTCGGCATTTCCCCCAGAGCATCCATATCTTTCATGAGAAACGAATTAGTAAACATTACCTGTAAAGAACGCATCATGTATTCATGTTTAAAGGGATCGGAAATCTGGCTATAAGCAGAAATACGCTTCATGTAATAGTCCCGGTAGCACAGAAGGAGATTCCGGGCGATTTCTGCCCTTGACATATCATCCGGCTTGATTATCGGCATGGTAAAATTATACTGTGCATAGTCATAAACTTCAATGTTAGGGCGAAGTTCGTCATAGATATCAGCATACGGCCAAGGGGTAATGTGCAAGAAATGAGCAAAATCCGGATTATACATATCAGCAAGCTCCAATGTACTGCGGATTGATTCCTTTGTTTCATTGGGCATCCCCAAAACAAAGGAACATTCAGAGATGATTCCGGCCTGATTGAGGAGCTGAAGCGCCTGTTTTGATTGTTCCACCTTGATATTTTTCTTAAAAGAGACCAGCCGAGCCGGGTCCGTACTTTCTACGCCTACATAAACATGGACGACTCCTGCCCGCCGATATTTCTCCAAAATATCGGCATCACGGATAATATCTTCCACACAAGTCTCCAAGAGCAGGTACGTTCCGACTCTCCGCTCTATGAGCAAATTTATGATCTCTTCCCAGCGTTGACGCTCCCTGGTAGGATATTCATCCGAAAGCATCACCACGTTGACACCGTGAACATCCCGCAAATATTCCAGTTCTGCCACGAAAGCTTCCGGTCTCCTCGAACGGTAACTACGCTGCCAGAATTTCTGTTGCGAGCAAAAACTGCAGTGATTGGTACAACCGCGCGAAGAATTAACCAAGCCCAGCCGGGAGCCTGGCAAGACGAAGAAAGTATAGTCTTCCCAGTCGACCAGATCCCAGGCCGGAATCAAAGCATCCAAATTGCTGCAAAAAGGCCGCTCAGCTGTAACTACGAGCTCGCTTTTGCGCCAAAAAGCAATACCCTGTATCTCCCCAGGATCCTGCCCTAAAATAAGGGTCTTCAACAGGGCGGGTAAGGTCTCTTCTCCCTCCCCCCGCACGACGAAATCTACTACATCTTTATACTGAGTGAGGATTTCAGCATACATAAAGGTGGCATGGATTCCTCCCAGTACGGTAACGATTTCCGGGTTGACCTCCCTGGCTTTTTTCAAAACATCCAGTCCAGCAAGAATGGAAGACGTGTACCCGGTTGTGACCACCAAATGGGGCTGATAATCCTTGATTTTCTGTTTAATTGCTTCCAGATCATCCCCTTTTGTCATGGCATCATAGATTTGAACGGC